>NZ_JAPWHT010000432.1:0-8741 GCF_027270795.1 Streptomyces sp. ActVer | reverse complement strand
CCACGCGGCAGGCCCGCACCCGGCGGACGCCCCGGTCCTGCGCGCCTGGGCCGTCCTGCCCGCCTGGGCGAGGGACGAGGCCCCGATGCCGTACGCGCGCACGCTGTGCCACGGTGACCCCCACCTGGGCCAGCCGGTGCGGACGCGGGACGGCGACTGGCTGCTCATCGACATCGACGACCTGGGCCTGGGGGAGCCCGCCTGGGACCTGGCCCGCCCCGCGGCCTGGTTCGCCTGCGGCCTCCTCCCGCCCGACGAGTGGGCCCGCTTCCTCACGGCGTACCAGAAGGCCGATGGTCCGGCCGTTCCCGCGGACAGCGACCCCTGGCCGGCCCTCGACGTCCCGGCCCGCGCCCTGACCGTGCAGACCGCGGCCCTGGCGATCGCCAAGTCGGTCGCGGCGGAGCGCCCGTTGGACGAGGTGGAAACGTCCGTCATCGACGCTTGTGACCGAATGGCCGCACACCCGCCGGAGTTGGCGGGAGAATACGCGACGTAGGGTGCAACCGACCGAAGCCGGGCGGAGTCTGTCCTGGCGGAAGCAGTACCGACCGGCGAGGAGTTGAGCCGAGCATGCAGTGTCCGAAGTGTCACGCGCCGATGCACACGTACAACCGCAATGGCGTCCAGATCGAGCAGTGCAGCGGCTGCCGCGGGATATTTCTCGACTACGGCGAGCTGGAGTCGCTGTCCCGCCTGGAGGGCCAGTACTCGCAGCCCGCGCCGCCGCCCCCCGGTGTCCCGCAGGCGTACCCGTCCGCGGGCGCCCCGCAGGCGTACCCCGCGGCCCCCGCACCCGCCTGGGGTGCTCCGCACGGCGGCCATGGCGGTAACTACGGCCACAACAAGCGTCACAAGAGCTTCGGCCACATGCTCTTCTCCTCCTGACGGACCCGGAGGAACGACGAAGCCCCCGACCGTACGAGACGGCCGGGGGCTTCGGCTGGTGCGCGATACTGGGATTGAACCAGTGACCTCTTCCGTGTCAGGGAAGCGCTCTCCCGCTGAGCTAATCGCGCAGGTGGGACCTGCTGTGGTGCGTAGTGCGTGCGCGATACTGGGATTGAACCAGTGACCTCTTCCGTGTCAGGGAAGCGCTCTCCCGCTGAGCTAATCGCGCGGGATCGGATCTCGCCGAACGTACCGGAAGATCCAGTGGACGATACTGGGATTGAACCAGTGACCTCTTCCGTGTCAGGGAAGCGCTCTCCCGCTGAGCTAATCGTCCTTGGAGGTGGAGACGGGATTTGAACCCGTGTAGACGGCTTTGCAGGCCGTTGCCTCGCCTCTCGGCCACTCCACCAGGAGTGCGGGGGTTCGGGAAGATCCCCCACTTCCTGCGAGCGGACGACCAGGTTCGAACTGGCGACCTCAACCTTGGCAAGGTTGCGCTCTACCAACTGAGCTACGTCCGCTTGTCGTTTCCGGTTCGCGTGCGCGTCCCGGCGACGTGTTGAACTCTAGCGGATTCCGGGGCCAGCACAAAAACGCGTTTGTGCAGCGTGCTGCGCTACGCCCGCTCCAGGACACGGCCAGGGCACCCGCGGGTCACCCGCCATAGACTCACAGCCGTGCACGACCTCCCAGCTCTCGCCCGTTTCGGCAACATCGTCGCGACCGGTCTCCTCGACGTCACCGGCGACCCGGCGGCCCTGGACTCCAGTGGCTTCTGGGCCGTCAGTGCCGACTTCGAGGGGCGGCTGGTCTGTGCCCGTTTCGCGGACGTGCGACGGGAGCCCGTCCCCTCGCCGGTGCCGGGGGAGTGGCACGGTCCGGCCGTCAGTGACTGGACGTCGTCGCTCGACCGCACCGCGTACACGGCCGGTGTCCGGCGCATCCGGGAGCACATCGCGGCCGGCGACGTGTACCAGGCGAACCTCTGCCGGGTCCTGTCCGCGCCGGTCGCGCCCGACGCCGACGTGGACGCGCTGACCGCCCTGCTGGCGCGCGGCAACCCGGCACCGTATGCCGGAACGATTCGCCTGCCCGGTCACGACGTGGAGACAGCGACCGCGTCTCCCGAGCTCTTCCTCCGGGTCAGTGGGGCGGTGGTCGAGTCGGGCCCCATCAAGGGCACCGGGCGGACCGAGGCGGACCTGCTGGAGAAGGACCACGCCGAGAACGTGATGATCGTGGACCTGGTGCGCAACGACCTGGGCAGGGTCTGCGCCACGGGCAGCGTGACCGTGCCCGACCTGTGCGTCGTCGAGAAGCACCCGGGGCTCGTCCACCTCGTCTCCACCGTCCGCGGCGAACTGCGCGAGGGCGCGGGCTGGCCCGAGCTGCTGGCCGCGGCCTTTCCGCCCGGCTCGGTGACCGGTGCGCCGAAGTCCAGCGCCCTGCGGATCATCGAGGCCCTGGAGACAGCGCCACGGGGCCCGTACTGCGGCGGCATCGGCTGGGTCGACGCGGACCGCGGCACCGGAGAGCTGGCCGTCGGCATCCGCACCTTCTGGATCGACCGGGCGGAGGGCGTGCTGCGCTTCGGTTCCGGCGCGGGCATCACCTGGGGTTCGGACCCCGAGCGCGAGTGGGAGGAGACCGAACTGAAGGCCTCGCGACTGCTCGCTGTAGCGTCGGGGGTGTACCCAGGGGCGTACGACGCAAGTGAAGGGACCCACAGGTGAAGCTCTGGCTCGACGGCGGGCTGCAGGACAGCGAATCGGCCCGTGTCTCCGTCTTCGACCACGGGCTGACCGTGGGCGACGGCGTCTTCGAGACCGTGAAGGCGGTCGACGGACGTCCGTTCGCGCTCACCCGCCACCTCGACCGGCTGGCGCGCTCGGCGAGCGGCCTCGGGCTGCCCGAGCCCGACCGCGACGAGGTGCGCCGGGCCTGCGCGGCCGTCCTGGAGGCCAACCCGGTGCCGCTCGGCCGGCTGCGGATCACGTACACAGGGGGCCACGGGCCGCTCGGCTCCGACCGCGGGGAGCACGGACCGACCCTGGTCGTCGCCCTCGGCGAGTCCACCCGGCGTCCCGACTCCACCGCTGTGATCACCGTGCCGTGGACCCGCAACGAGCGCGGCACACTCACGGGCCTCAAGACGACCTCGTACGCCGAGAACGTCGTCGCCCTCGCCCGCGCGCGCGAACAGGGCGCGTCCGAGGCGCTGTTCGCGAACACGGTCGGGCAGCTCTGCGAGGGCACGGGCTCGAACGTCTTCGTCGTCCTCGACGGCGAGATCCACACCCCGCCGGTGGCCTCCGGCTGCCTCGCCGGCATCACCCGGGCCCTCACCGTCGAGTGGACGGGCGCCAGGGAGACCGACCTGCCGCTGGACGTTCTGGAGCGGGCCGACGAGATCTTCCTGACCTCGTCGCTGCGTGATGTGCAGGCCGTGCACCGGGCCGACGGCCGTGAACTGCCGGGCGTACCGGGCCCGGTGACCGCCAAGGTCATGCGGATCTTCTACGAGCGGGCGGGCGACGACCTCGATCCCTGACAGGACCCGTGCACTTAACCGGATGACGTAGGCCTCGCGGACGGGTACAACACCCCTGATGACCACGACCCTGCGGCCGACCGAGCCGCTTCAGCGCGACGCCGACGGGGCGTTGTCACGGCACTACACGGTGTGCGTGAACAGCCGCCCCGTCGGCGGGATACACCTCGCCGCGAACTCCCTCGCCGGGCCGTCCGTCGCCCGGATCCAAGACCTCGGCATCGACGAACCGGACCGCGGACGTGGTCGCGGCACCGTGGCCGCGCTCGCCGCGGAGGAGGTGGCGCGCGGCTGGGGCTGTACGCGGATCGAGGCCTCGGTGCCCGCCACGGCCACGGCCGCACTGCGGCTGACCACGGCCCTCGGTTACGCGCTGCGCAACCGCCACATGGAGAAGCGGCTCGGCGACACGCCACCGGAACTGCCCGCCGGCAGCCTGGGACGCCCCATGACGGAGGCCGAGTTCGGGCCCTGGGAGGAGCGGGCGAAGGAGGAGTACGCCAAGGACTGGATCACCCGCGGAGTGCCCGAGGTCGAGGCCCGCGCCAAGTCCGAACGGGACCACGCCACTTCGCTGCCGGACGGGATCAGCAGCGCGGGCATGGACTTCAGCATCCTGGAACACGAGGGAACGCCGGTCGGCGTGCTGTGGCTGGGCGCGCGCGACGGCTGGTCGTTCGTCTACGAGGTCGAGTCCGACGAGCGCTATCGGGGCCGGGGCCACGGCCGTTCGCTGATGCTCCTGGCGGAGGTGCAGGCGATCGCCGCCGGACACCCCGGCATCCGCCTGAACGTCTTCGACGGGAACGCCCCGGCCGAGCGGCTCTACGAGTCACTCGGCTACGAGACGACCACCTACCACTTCTACAAGAACCTGCTGTAGCCGTACTTCTGCCTCCGGCGGGCGCGGGTGCGGTGATCAGGCCTTCTGCTCGGCCAGGAGCCGGTCCACGATCTCCTCGACGCGCTCGCGCAGCCCCTCCTGGCTCTTGCCGCCGTCGAGCCGCTCGCCGCCGATGACGTACGTCGGGGTGCCGGTCACGCCGATGGCCTTGCCCTCGGCCTGGTCGGCGTCGACGATCAGGATGTGCCGGCCGTCGATGAGGGCGGTGTCGAACTCCTCGGCGTCCAGGCCGAGTTCCCCGGCCACCTCGACCAGGAAGGGTTCTCCCTTACGGTCCAGCTCCTGTACGCGCCCGAGCACCGCCTCGACGTACGGCCAGGCCTGCCCCTGTTCCGCGGCCTCCTCGGCGGCCTGGGCGGCGGCGAAGGCGTGCTTGTGCTTCTCCAGCGGGAAGTGCCGCAGCCGCAGCTCCAGCCGGTCGCCGTAGCGGGCACGCAGTGCGCGCAGGTCGTCGAGGGCGCTGCGGCAGTCCGGGCACTGCAGTTCGCACCAGACGTCCAGGACGGGGGCGGCGGGGCGTGCGGGGGAGGAGTCGCTCATGAGTCTCAGTCTTCCAGCCGAGGCTCCCGCGGCCCAACCGGGACCTTCCGCCACGGGGATCTACCGCCACCGGGACCTTCCGCCCCTGAGCGCACCCCGGACGACTGCTGGTCGCGTACGGACCGGGCCCTGAGGAGGAGCCGACCCGGAGATGTCCCTGAGGTCTGCCCGGACCATGGCATACCGGGCAGCGGGCGGTGCAGGATGGAAGGGACGAATCTGACCTGCTCGCCCCAGCCATGTCTGGAGGACCGGATGATTGCCGAGACCGTCTGTTCCGCTGTCGCCGCGGCCGGCCTGGGCATCGCCGCGGTCACCGCGTACCGCAAGCGTTTCCTCATGGCGGTCCGCCTCACCGCGTACTCGCTGGTCCCCCTCGGTCTGGTGATGACCGGGGCCGTCGAATGGGCGGCGGAGACCGCCTTCAGCCCGATGGCCTGGGCGGGCTTCGGAGTGCTCGGTGGGGCCTGGCTGCTGTTCATGACCTCACGCGCGGTCGAGCGGCGCACCGGCGGGACCCGCAAGGAGCGCAAGGCCGCCCGGGCCGCACAGCGCGAGGCGGTGGCCCCCGCGGCCTCGGCGCCCTCGCTCGGCGCGGCACCGGCCACCCGCCAGGCGACCCGCCCCGCCGCGAAGCCCCGCAAGGCCGAGCAGGGGGAGGACTTCAGCGACATCGAGGCCATCCTGAAGAAGCACGGCATATGAAGCTCTGAAACGACACAGTGATGCGGGCGGTGCCGTGGAGCGCCCGCGTGGGACAAGCACCTATCCCAGATCGTGGACCGCCGTGTCACGGATTTCGGCTAACTCCCCCATAATCCGGGCGTGTTGATCGCGTAGGGCCAGCCCGCTGCGCCATCATCGCCGCGAGATGCTGGACACAACACAGAGCGACACCGCTGCCCCTTCCGAGGAGCCGCGGGGTTGTCTCTTCGCGCTTTCCCAGCCACCGCTGATGATCTTCCTTGCGGTGATCGGCTGTCTGCTGCTCATGGCTTCGCTGCACGATCTGCTGCTGCTCTGAGCCGTACGCGGAGTCCCTGGCGCCACCCGCCGAGGACTCCGTCAGCCCGCCGCCTCCTTGCGACGCGCCCGGTAGGCGGCCACATGCAGACGGTTTCCGCAGGTGCGGCTGTCGCAGTAGCGGCGGGAGCGGTTGCGGGAGAGATCGACGAAGGCGCGCCTGCAGTCCGGTGCCTCACAGCGGCGCAGCCGCTCCTGTTCGCCGGCCACCACGAAGAACGCCAGGGCCATGCCGCCGTCGGCGGCGAGATGGTCGGCGACGGACGCGCCCGGCGCGAAGTAGTGCACGTGCCAGTCGTAGCCGTCGTGATCGGTGAGGCGCGGAGTGGTGCCCGCGGCGGCGACCAGCTCGTTGATGAGCGCGGCGGCGGCCCGGGGATCCGTGGCCGCGAAGATCCCGGCGAAACGCGCCCGGATCTTGCGCACCGCCGAGAGATCGAGCTCGGACAGGGTGCCGACATCGCTGATGTCGTGGTTTCGTACGAAATCGTGCAGGGCTGGGAGGTTCGCGAGCCCGTCCGCCGTGTCGTCCTCCGGTGCGGTGTTCACCAGATCTACCACGGCGTCGAGGGCGCACCGGGTGTCGTGGGTGATCAGCACATTTCGCTCCCTGGCCTGGGGGTCGGGCAGCCGCCCGCCGATGCTGGCCGATGCTAGCCGCTTACCGGCCCGGGGGACGGGCTCGGTCCCGGCGGACGGCCCGTGGGCGCGGGCGGGCGACATCCGCGCGGGACCGCCAAGGGCACACGACCAGGCGCATGCTCAGGCGCCGCCACCATGAACATCCATGGTGGCGGCGCCTGTGCATGCGCCATATGCGGTTGTCTGAGCCCGAGCCGTCTCCCCGAGTGGACGGCGCCGGGCGGCTTGGTGTGGAGTCTCGTCCTAGCTTTCGGCCAGGATGTGCGAGAGCTCCGTGTCGAGATCGAAGTGCCGGTGTTCCGTGCCAGGGGGCACGGCGGCGTCTGTTCGCTTCAGGAACGACTCCAGGGCCCTCGCCGGGGCCTCGAGCAGGGCCTCTCCCTCCGGAGAGCTCAGGGCGATGCACACGACGCCCTGACCGTGGCTGCGCGACGGCCAGACGCGGACGTCGCCGGTGCCGGTGGGCCGGTGCAGGCCCTCGGCCAGAAGGTCGCGGGCGAACACCCACTCGACGGTCTCTTCGGCTCCGGTGTGGAAGGTGGCGTGCACGGCGTAGGGATCGGCCGTGTCATACCGCAGTCCTGCGGGAACAGGCAGTGAGGACTCGCTCGACACAACGAGGCGCAGGTGCAGCTCGCAGCTGACCGTGGTGTTCATAAGCGCCAGGGCCTTTCGCTCAGTGTGCGCTCGGGGATTCGCACGTCGGCGAAATCGACATGCCACCTACGGTGCCGTTGTAAACCCCTCTGAGTGTTTTGCGTGTCTTTAGGTACCTCATCCGGCCGAGTGCTCGTTCGCGGAGTACCACCATTCCGGTGACCGGTTTCCGTCGGGTAGGGTTTGGCCGTATGAATACGGGGAGTGACGAAACGGGGGAGGCCGTCGCGGCGGCCGAAGGAACGAAGAGCGAGCCGGCGCTCGGATCCCGTGCGCCGGAATTCATCAAGGCGCGACGGGCGCTGCACCTGAGCTGGCAGGTGGGCGTGTTCATCGTGGGTCTCGCGGTCGTCGTGGCTGGCGTGATCATGCTGCCGCTGCCCGGACCGGGGTGGCTGGTGATCTTCGGCGGCATGGCGATCTGGGCGACCGAGTTCGTCTGGGCCCAGCTGGTGCTCCGCTGGACGAAGCGCAAGGTGACCGAGGCGACACAGAAGGCGCTCGACCCCAAGGTGCGGCGCCGTAACATCATCCTGACGTCCGTCGGCCTGGTGATCATCGCGGTGCTGGTCGGGATCTACGTCTGGAAGTTCGGCTTCGAGATGCCGTGGAAGATCAAGGAGTAGCGGCCCTCCGCATCCTTCAGCGGCGGTCGGAGGCACCCCCTGACATGGGGTAATCTTCTCCGTGCGCCCGGGCGATTAGCTCAGCGGGAGAGCGCTTCGTTCACACCGAAGAGGTCACTGGTTCGATCCCAGTATCGCCCACCGTGCCGATTGGCGGCCGGGTCCACAGAGCACGTGGACCCGGCCGCCAATCGCCGTTTCGGCCCGTTCTCCCGGCACGCCGAGGGCCCACCACCTGCACCCCGGGCGCGTGGCTGGCTGGAGCGGGCGCTCCGGCACGTGGCCGACCGGAGGGGCCGGGGCGGGCGCCTATCCGGATTCCCCGCAACGGATGTGTGTCCGGGTTCCCCGTATCAGGCACTGGCTGGGACCTCTCGGAAAGGGCACCCGACTGCGACCCCGTGGAATGGGCGCTGGTCCGGGCTTCTTCGGAGTGGGCGCCGGGCTGTGATTCTGAGAGCGGGTGTTGGGCCTGGGCTTCCTGGAGTGGAGGCCGGACCGGGCCGCTCGAAGCTGACGTCCGGCTGTGATTCTGAGAGCGGGCGCTGGGCCCGGGCTTCCCGGAGCGGACGCCGGACCGGGCCGCTCGAAGCCGACGTCCGGCCGTGGTTCTGGGCAGCGGATGTTGGGCCTGGGCTTCCCGGAGCGGACGCCGGGCCCGGCCTCCGAAAAGGACGCCCGGCTGTGATTCTGATGAGCGGACGTTGGACTCCGGCCTCCCGGAGCGGGCGCGGGCCTCGGTTCCCCGCTGAGGGGCGCCAGTCTACGGTTTCATGCGGCGGGCGCCGGATCTGGACCCCGCTGAGGAGACGCCCGGTCATGTTTCCGGGTCGTGTCCCCGGTCGTGGTGTAGCCGATCACGGTCCGTCGCTTCCGCTTTGGAGCCGTCCGGTACGTGCCGCAG
>NZ_JAPWHT010000431.1:0-8748 GCF_027270795.1 Streptomyces sp. ActVer | reverse complement strand
GGCCCGCCCAGGCCGCGCCGCGTCCGTGCCCCGGCGCAGGTCCGGGTGACCCGGCCCGTTGCGCCCAGGTGACAGGCATCGACCCGGGCTCGGCCCTGGTGATACGTACCGTACCGAACTACGGCGCGACGCCGGTGGCCCGTTGGGGCAACGGGCAGTGGCTGGAGGTCAACTGCTGGACCACCGGCGACCTGGACGCGGACGGCGACGGCTACCGCTACTGGATGAAGGTCTCCACGGGGAGCGCCGGCGGCTACGTCAACGACTGGTACCTGGACACGGGCGTCCCGGGCACCTGGAAGTCACAGATTCCGCAGTGCTGAGCCGGACCGTGCGACCCACCACGCCCGCTGCGGCACGGGGGGTCGCACGGCCCGTATGGCGGGACCGCCCGGTCAGGTCCCACTCATCGCGCCGTCCAGCCCCCGTCGACGTACAGCTCCGAGCCGGTCATGAAGCTCGCGTCGTCGGAGGCGAGGAACGCGACGGTCGCCGCGACCTCCTCGGGTGTGCCGAGGCGGCCGAGCGGGGTGCCGTCGAGCATGGCGGCCAACCGGGGCGTGTCGCGCCACAGTTCACGGGAGCGGGGCGTCTCGATGAAGCCCGGATGCAGGGAGTTGACCCGTACGCCGCGTTTCGCCCAGTGCAGCGCGGCGTTCTTCGTCATCAGACGTACGGCTCCTTTGGCCGCGTGATACGAGAACTGGGCGCCGAAGCCGCCGACCGTGCCGAAGATCGACGCGACGTTGACGATCGAGCCGCCGCCGGAGCGCTCGATGGCCGGGCCGCCGTGCTTCATGCCGAGCCAGACACCGGTCTGGGTCACGCCGATGACCCGGTCCCAGGTCTCCTGGGTCTCCGTCTCCACGGTGCCCATCGCGGCGATGCCGGCGTTGTTGACCAGCACGGACAGGCGGCCCAGCTCGGCGGTCGCGCGGGTGACGACCGCCTCCCAGGCCGACTCGTCGGTGACGTCCAGGGCCAGGCCCACGGCACCGCCCCCGACCTCCTCGGCGAGTTTCGCGCAGCGGTCCGCGTCGACATCGGTCACCACCACCGCGGCCCCCTCGGCCGCGAGCCGCCGTACGACCGCGTCGCCGATTCCTCCAGTCGCGCCGGTCACCAGCGCCACCTTCCCGGCCAGTCTCGCTTCCATCGCGTCTCCCACGTGCTCAGCCCTTGACGCCGCGCCAGGCCAGCGCGCCGCCGTCGATCACATACGTGGAGCCCGTGATGAACGCCGCGTCGTCGGACGCCAGGAAGCAGGCGAGCCGGGCCACCTCCTCCGGCCGTCCGAGCCGGTCCACCAACTGCGGTGCGGTCAGCTCCCGTTCCAGCGCGTCACGGTCCGCGGCCGCCGTGAAGAAGTCCTGCGCGAGCGGCGTGTCGATGACGCCGGGGCAGAAGCAGTTGCAGCGCACGGGGGCGAGATCGACTGCGGTGACCTTGGTCAGATGGATGACGCCCGCCTTCGTGACACCGTAGGCGGGGGCGTTGGGGAAGCCGGTGAGACCGGAGACGGACGCGGTGTTCACGATGGCCGGGCCACGCCGGGAAGCACGTAGGAAGGGCGCCGCGTACTTGGTGGTGAGCCACGCGGCCTTGAGGTTGACCTCGTAGACCGCGTCCCACACCTCCTCGGCGAGTGTGTCGACGCTCCGGCCGGGGTCGGCCGTGAACGTGGTCTCGATCACCCCGGCGTTGTTGACCAGCACGTCCAGTCCGTCGAACCGCTCCGCCGAACGCGTGACCATCGCCTCGATGTCGTCGCGCACCCGCAGATCGCAGACGATCGACTCGGCCTTCGCCCCCGCCGCGCGCACCAGCTCGGCCGTCTCGGCGGCGGTCTCCTCGTTCCGGTCGGCGACGGCGACCGCCGAGGCCCCCTGGCGGGCGAACTCCACGGCGATCGCCCGTCCGATGCCCTGGCCCGCCCCGGTGACGAGGGCGGTCTTGCCGTCGAGAGAACCCAGCATGCCGTTCGCTCCCGTCCGTGAGCCGTCGGATCCAGGTAACTGAACCCACTTCAGTTCGAAGTCGAGTCTAGATCCGGGACGCGAGGGCGGCAAGGCTCGGGACAGGCCTTCGGCCGGGCCTGTCACCGGCCGGTGCTGGGCCCGGGCCCAGGGAGGCAGACGTCTGGCCGCCACGGTCCCCTCCGTGGCCGCGCGGACCAGTTCGCGCCGAGCGCCCGGTGCATAGGTTTCCGGCAACACCGGCGAAGTGCGAGGAGAAAGGAGGCGGGCTCGTGGAGAAGACCCAGTACGACACCTGTGTCATCGGGGCGGGACCTGCCGGGCTGGCGGTCGCGAGGGCCCTGGCCGAGAGGAACCTGCCGTACACGCACCTGGAGCGGCACACCGGGCCCGGCGGTATCTGGGACATCGACAATCCCGGCAGTCCGATGTACGAGTCGGCCCACTTCATCTCCAGCAGGACGCTCTCGGGATTCGGCGGCTGGCCGATGCCCGACCACTTCGCGGACTATCCGCCGCACCGGCAGATCCTGTCGTACCTGCGGTCGTTCGCCGACGCCTACCGTCTGACGGACCGGATCGAGTTCGGCGTCGAGGTCGAGGGCGTCGAGAAGAACGCGGACGGGACCTGGACCGTCACCCGTGCCGACGGGCGGCAGAGCGTGCACGGCGAGATCGTGGTGTGCACGGGCGCACAGTGGCACCCCAACCTCCCCGAGCTGCCGGGGAACTTCACCGGCGAGGTCCGCCACACGGTCGGCTTCCGCAGCGCGGACGAACTGCGCGGGAAGCGGGTGCTGGTCGTGGGCGCGGGGAACTCCGGCTGCGACATCGCCTGCGACGCGGCCCGCAGCGCGGACCACGCGGTGATCAGCATGCGGCGCGGCTACTGGTTCATCCCCAAGCATCTGTTCGGGCGGCCGGTGGACACCATCGCGGCCGGCGGGCCGAAGCTGCCGATGTGGCTGGAGCAGGTGATCTTCGGCAGCCTCCTGCGGGTCATCAACGGAGATCCGAGGCGTCTGGGCCTGCAGAAGCCGGACCACAGGCTGTTCGAGACGCACCCCGCGGTCAACTCGATGCTGATGCACCACCTCCAGCACGGGGACATCACCGCCAAACCGGGGATCGCCCGCGCCGAGGGCAGCACCGTCCACTTCACCGACGGCACGAGCGACGACTTCGACCTCGTCCTGATGGCCACCGGCTATCTGCACAAGGTGCCGGTCGCGCAGAGGTACTTCGGCGACGAACAGCACCCCGACCTGTACCTGTCGTCGTTCTCCCGCGAACACCGGGGGCTGTTCGGCGTCGGCTTCATCGAGACCAACTCCGGCGCGTACCAACTCTTCGACACGCAGGCGCAGTTGATCGCCGGGTACGTCCACGACTCGCGGCACGGGCTGCCGAACGCGGAGCGCTTCGCGCAGATGATCCGCAACGACCGACCGGATCTGACCGGGGGCCTGAAGTTCGTCGACTCGCCCCGTCACACCGGCTACGTCGACAGCGCGACCATCGTGAAGCACCTCGGCAGGATCGCGGCCCGGATGGGCTGGCGCACCGAGGGGCAGCCGCCTCCGGTGAGGTCCCCGCGGCGTGCGGAGGTGGTGTCGTGAGCGGCTTCGACTTCACCGACAAGGTCATGCTGGTGACCGGCGGCGCGGGCGGTATCGGCAGCGCGATGTGCCGCCGTTTCGCCTCCGGCGGTGCCCGCTGCGTGGTCGTCGACATCGACGCGGCCCGCGCCGAGAAGACCACCGACGAGCTGCCCGGCACCGGACACCTGGGCATCGGCTGCGACGTCCTCGACCGCGCCCAGGTGGAGCGTCTCTTCGACCTGGTCGCCGACACGTACGGCCGGCTCGACGTCCTCGTCAACAACGTGGGCATGACCAGCGCCGAACGCTTCGACGTCCGCAGCGTCGAGAGCATCGAACGGGAGATCACGCTCAACCTGATCTCCCCGCTGATCGCGACCAGGATCGCGATCCCGCCGCTCCAGGCCTCCCGGGACGCCCGCGTGGTCACCACCGTCTCCCTCGGCGGGATCTTCCCACTGGGCGAGACCCCCATCTACACGGCCTCGAAGTTCGGACTGCGGGGCGCGATGCTCTCCATCGGGCTCGACCTGAGGAGCAAGGGCATCCTCGCCGGATCGGTGCTCCCGTCGGCCACCGACACCCGGATGCTGCGCCAGGAGGCCGTCGACGGCGGAAACTCCATGCAGTTCCAAGACCCGCCGCAGCAGCCCGCCGACGTCGTGGCGGCCGTGGTCAGCCTGTTGGACAGGCCCCGCCTGGAGGCCTACGCCCGGTCCGGCGAGTCGTGGCTCGTCCGCTTCGCGATGCTCGCGCCGAACCTGCTGCCCAGGCTCTTCCCCCTGTTCCGCAAGCGCGGCGATCGCGGCATGGCCCGCTATCTGGAGGACCTGCGCCGCAGGGGGCTGGCGTGCCGGATCGACGACCGATGGGAACTGGTGGAGGAGGCATGACCACAGTGGAGAGCCGGTCCGTACTGCGCGTTCTCAACCCCACGACGGGGGAGCTGAACACCACGCTCCCCGCCGCGACGGCCGAGGACGTCGCCAAGGCCGCGGAGCAGGCCCAACAGGTCTTCGATTCGGGAGTCTGGTCGCGGTTGCCGGTCCGCGGGCGGAGCGCGGTGCTGCTGCGGCTGGCCGGTCTGATGGAACGCGACGCCGAGCTGCTGGCCCGGCTGGACAGCGAGGACGCGGGCAAGCCGATCTCCGAGTGCCGGGCCGGTGACGTGCCCGGTGCGATCGAGTCGATCCGCTGGTTCGCCGAAGCGGCCGACAAGGTCTTCGGCCGCGTTGCCCCCACCGGGTCCGACAGCCTGGGCCTGACGACCCGGGAGCCCATCGGCGTGGTCGCGGCGATCCTGCCGTGGAACTACCCGCTGGCCATGACCGCGTGGAAGGTCGGGCCCGCGCTGGCCGCGGGAAACTGCCTGCTGGTCAAGCCCGCCGAGGCGACCCCGCGCTCGGCGCTCCACCTGGCCGGGCTCGCCGCCGAGGCCGGCCTCCCGCACGGCGTTCTCACGGTCCTGCCCGGATACGGCCCGGTCACCGGGACCGCCCTGGCCCGCAGCCCCCTCGTCGGAGCGCTGTCGTTCACCGGGTCCACCGACACCGGGCGGCGGATCCTCAAGGACGCGGCCGAGACCAACTTCAAGCGCGTCTCGCTGGAGATGGGCGGCAAGAGCCCCCAGGTGCTGATGGCCGACGCCCTCGCCTACGGGGACGACCTCATCGACGGCATGATCGAGGCCGCGTTCCTGACGATGGGCCAGAACTGCACGGCGGGCTCCCGCATCCTGGTCCATCGGAGCATCGCCGACGACGTCCTGGCGCGGTTCACCGTCGCCGCGAGGGAGCTGGTCATCGGCGACCCGGCCGACCCCCGAACGCACATGGGCCCGCTCATCAACCGTGCCGCCTTCGACCGGGTCGCGGGAGCCGTGGAGGCCGCCCGCGCCGACGGAGCCCACATCCACACCGCGGGCCTGCCCGACGGTCTGCCGCCGCGCGGCGCCTACTACCCGCCGACCGTCGTCACCCACGCCCCCGAAGGCAGCGACGTCCTCACCAAGGAACTGTTCGGGCCGGTCGTGACGCTGCAGACCTTCACCTCGGAGACCGAGGCGATCGCCCTGGCCAACGCCACCGCGTACGGTCTCGCGGCCTCCGTGTGGACCCGAGACCTCGACGCCGCCCTCCGTCTGGCCCGCGGCATCCAGGCCGGGGTCGTCTCGGTCAACTCCTACAGCGAAGGCGACATCACGACCCCCTTCGGCGGCTGGAAGGAGTCCGGCTTCGGCGGCGCGGAGAAGTCCACGAACGCCTTCGAACAGTGGACCAGGGAGAAGACCGTCTGGATCCGCAGCCGCTGACCGACCCGCCGGGCACGGGTCCGTACGGGGGCGTCCGTGGCGCCCCCTCCGGCGTCAGCCCCGGTCCGGCCCCTCGGCGCCCAGCATTTCCTCCCGAAGCCGCCGTGAAGAGGTGCCGTGCCAGCGGCGAACCGCTCGGCGCAGGGTCCGCTCGTCGGAGAATCCGGCCTGATGGGCGATGTCACGCAGGGTCAGTTCCGGGCGCCGCAGCAACTGTTCGACGCGCTCCCTGCGCACTCCGTCGACGAGAGCCTCGTACGTGGTGCCGCAGTCGGCCAGCCGGCGCCGGAGCGTGCGCTCGCTGGCCGCGTGCCGACGCGCCTGCTCGGCGAACGACGGCACCACCGGGAGGCTCTGCGCGATCGAGATCTCCATGACCTCCAGCAACTCCTGGTGGTGCCGACGCGAGGCCATCTGCTCGTCGAGCGTCTCCAACGCCGACGCGAACGTCACCGGATCCCGGCCCGGCATCGGCGCCCTGGCCCACACAGGGTCGATGACGACACGGCTGACCGGGACCCCGAAGCGGACGGGACATCCGAAGAAGGGACCGTACGGGTCGCTGTGAGCCGGTGAGGGGAAGGCGAACTCCACGACACGCGGGCCGAATTCGGGGCCGACGGTCAACCGGGCCAGCGTGACCGCGGAGGTCAGTGCCTCCTCGACCAGGAAGACGGCGACACCCGGATCCATGGCGGGATCGGGCAGGTCGGCCCGGATGGCGAAACCGCCGTCCTCCTCGCCGGCCGACCACACCACCATCGCCCCGGACAGGTTCTGGTACGTCACCCCGGTCTCGGCGGCCTGCCGCAGGTTCTCCGCGGCCATGAGCGCGAAGCCGAGCAGCCCCCAGGCGGTCAGGTGCTGCGCCGCGCCCACCTTCATGCCCAGGTGCTCGTCACCGGTGAGCTCCAGGGCCCGCCGGATCACCGCGCTGCCCTGACGGTAGGAGACCCTGAGGGCCGCCGAACGCATCAGCGCCTCGCTCAGGCCGACCTGCTCCAGATGCGGCCGCAGGTCGACACCGCGCTCGAAGGCGACCGAGGTGAGATAGCGCAGGATGTTCGGCTGGATCGTGGCCGACGTGCTGCGACTGGTTCCCGCGGGGGCCGGCGGGACGTCCTCGACGTGCATCGCGCCCACCTCCTACCTGGGCAGACCCACTGCTTGCCCGGGCGCACCACTGTAGGCCGCGGGACCCCGGCGGCAGGAGGTCCGGCCGGTGAAGTCCCCTGTCCGGCCGCCGGCGCCCCGCCCGCCCGACTCAGGCCGGTTGCCTGATGCTCTCGATGATCCGGGCGAAGCCCTCATTTCCGTGCCCGGCGTCGATCTGGCGCCGGACGAGCCGCTGGACCATGTCGACCACCTCGGTGCCGATGCCCTGGTCCGCGCTGGCGGCCACGAGGTCACAGAGGTCGGAGAACACGAGACTCTGCTGCCCGGCCACCGTGTAGTCCCCGCCGTCGACGACCTCGGCGAACCCGTGGAAGCCGCCGGTCATGGCCGTCAGCCAAGGCGCGGCCAGCGCGGCGAACTCGCCCGCCGTCACACCGGCCGGCGCGACCATGGCGGCGCCGTGCAGGAATCCGGCGAACATGACGTACATGCCGGCGAGCAGGGCGAGGTCGTACAGGGACGCCAGCCCGGCGTCCTCACCGAAGTAGGTAGTGGTACCCCACAGTTCGAGCAGCGGCTTGTACTCGTCGAAGACGTCCGCCGATCCGCTGTAGAGGATCGACGACCCGGGCCGGCCGATCATGTCGGGCACGGCCATGATTCCGCCGTCCAGATACGCGACCCCCGCCTGGGCGGCCCAGTCCGCGAACTCCCGTGACTGCGCCGGGGACGTCGTGGTCACGTTGACCAGGGTTCGTCCGGCCAGCTCGTCGGAGAGCGGGTCGAGCACCTCATGGACCGACGCGTGGTCCAACAGGCACACGATCACCAGTCGGCCGGCAAGGACCGCGTCACGGGCCGTGGCGGCCTCCTCCGCGCCCTGCGCGACGAGTTCGTCGGCCTTCCCGGGAGAGCGGTTCCAGCAGGTGGTCGTGTATCCGGCCTTCACCAGGGCGCCCGCGAGGGCGGTGCCCATCGCACCCAGCCCGAGAACACTCACCTGGACACTGTTGTCGGTCGTCATTTCCGGCGTTTCCCCTCGTGTTTGCGGTTCGGTTCGATCCTCTCCGCGGCCGGTAGGGTTGACCAGTACGGACTAATTAGTCGGGTACTCACCTGTTGGTAAGTACCCCTTCGGTCTTGGGCTTTGGGTCTTGGTTTTTGGGGGACGGATGGCGACTTCGGCACGACGTGGTCCCTATTTCTGCGGCATCGACGCGGCCATGGACGTGGTGGCCGGCAAGTGGAAGTCGCTGATCCTGTGGGAGCTGGACCACTACGGGGTCCGCCGGTTCGCCGAGCTGCGCCGCGGACTGCCGGGCGTCAGCGAGAAGATGCTGATTCAGCATCTGCGGGAGATGGAAGAAGACGGGCTCGTCCATCGTGAGGTGTACCGCGAGGTGCCGCCGAAGGTCGAGTACTCCCTGACGGAGCACGGCGTCTCGCTCAACGCCGCCCTGGCCTCCCTCGGGGCGTGGGGCACCGAACGCATCCGCCGGATCGGCGCCGAGAAGGTCTCCGCCGATGTCGCGGAGACCTCTCGGAGCTAGACACTTAGGCTTCCGCGCAGGATCAACTGCCAACCGGCAGGGCGCGGTTGAGGATCGCGTCCAGGTCGGCGGAGGCGGGGAGCGTGCCGAAGGCGTGTCCCCAGTCGCCGCCGAGGCGGGTCGCGCAGAAGGCGTCGGCGACAGCGGCCGGGGCGTGGCGGACCAGGAGCGAGCCCTGCAGGACCAGCGCCATC
>NZ_JAPWHT010000430.1:0-8757 GCF_027270795.1 Streptomyces sp. ActVer | reverse complement strand
CTCCCACGGAATCGCCGACCCTACGCCCGACCAGCGGAAACGCAGTCCTCAAGTCCGAAAAGACAACAGCTACTCAGCAGCCCGGAGGCCGAATCCGCTGATACGGCCGACACCGTGGCGTCCCCGTTGCTGCCGCCAGTTGACCAGGAGCCTGATTCCAGCCATGTATGAGCTGAACCGCGTTCGCCTGTATAACATCGGCCCGACCGGGGCCCGCTATGACGACGTCCTGCTGGATCTGTCCAACGGCGGCCCCCCTATCCCAAGCAGCACTCTGATCCCCTCGGCCGGCCAGCTGTTTAGGCGTCCGGCGCTGGCGACACTGCTCGTCTTGGAGAACGGCGGCGGAAAGTCCGTATTCATTCGGATGCTGCTGTCCACGGTGCTGCCCGACCGGCAGTCCCGTAAAGGCCGTGAGGCGCTGTGCGCATACGTGGTGTCCGCGGCGGCCCCGTCACATGTGGTCCTGGAATGGGTCAATGTCCGCACCGGTGAGACGTTGGTGACCGGACAGGTGCTGGCCCCGGCCGCGGACGACCGGGTCGAGCGGCTGTTCTACTCGCTCAACCCCAACGCCGTCACGACCCTGGCCACGCTGCCGTTCGCCGAGGGCCGCCGGCGGCTGCCGATGAACTCCTTTCACGATGCGCTCAAGCGGCTGGACGCTGCCGACAAGGCGCTGCACGTGGAGATCGACAAACGGCAGGGCGAGTGGGAGAACCACTTGCGACGGCTCGGCCTGGAGCCAGATCTGTTCGCGGTCCAGCAGGCGATGAACGTCGACGAGGGGGACGCAGCCGAGGCGTTCAAGACCACCACCGGCCGGCGGTTCGTGGAGTGGCTGCTGAGCAAGGCGCTGGACGCCGAGAACTTCACCGAGCTGGGCAGCGCCTTCGGGGCCTATGCCAGGAACATCGGGCGGCGCGAACAGCTGCTGCTGGACCGCGACTTCTCCACAGCAACGGCGGCAGCCACCCAGCGCCTTGCCTTACGGCACGCCGAGCAGATGGCCGCAGCCAAGGCGGCCCAGAACGCCGCGACGGAGTTGGCGCAGCTCGCGGCCGCGGTGCAGGAGTCTGTCCAGCGCTCGCAGGACGTGCTGCGCAAGCATCGTGAAGACCGGCAGAGTGCGAAGACGAACGCCGCAGAGCGGCAACAGCTTCGCGAGCAGGCCGACCTGCTCCACAAGGAGGTGCGGCGCAAAACCCTGCTCCTTCGTTGCGACGGAGCGCGTGCCGAAGCCAAGGAGACCGAGAACCGGCTTGCCGGCGAGCGCACGGAGCTGGCCGCCTGGGCACTCGTCCCCAAGGTGCTGAAAGCTGCCGCCGCGCACGAGAAGTACCAGGTCGCCAGCGAGTTGCTGGATGCTGCTGAACAGGCCGCAGGTGCAGCCCGGCTACGTCGCGACAAGGCCGGGGCTCGGTTCGCAGGTGCCCTCCAGAGCGCCGGTCAGCGGTGCGCGACGCAGGCCGAGGACCTCGACCGCAAGAGCGCCAAGGACACGTCGGACGCGGCCGAGGCTGACCGCCGCGCTGGGCAGGACGAACGAGAGGCCACCTCGCGTACCGTCCGTGCCGAGCTGCTGGCCAAACAGGTCAAGGACGTGGACTCCCGCGTGAAGGAGGCGCGCGACCACGGCGTCCTGGAGGAAGGCGAATCCGTTCCCGGAGCCGACGCCCGCCTGTGCAACAAGGCCGACGACAGCAAGACCAAGGCGACGCGGGAACGCGACGCCCACAAGCAACTCGAGCTGGAAGCCCGCCGGCTCGACCAGGCCGCGCACCAGCTGATCGAACCCGAGGTGAAGGCCCGGCAGGCAGCCGAGGCCGCAGTACGGGCGGTCGAGGACACGGACACCGCCGCCGGGGCACTCGCCGCCCAGGCGCTGCTGCGCGAACTCGCCGAACTCGACGGCGACGATGAAGTCCCCGGCGGCGACCCCGCGCTGTGGTTGGAAGACAACGCATCCGCGCTCTGCAACCTGGCCACCGCGGCGCAGGCATCGGCCGGGGACCGGCTGGACGCGTTGACCGCCGACAACCGGGCGGATCAGCGACTGATCGAGGCCCTCACCGTCGACGACGAAGCGCTCATGCCACCGCGTCAGGCCGTCGAGGACCTGCTCGGACTGCTGGCAGACCACGAGATCACCGCGACCTCGGGCTGGCGGGCACTGGAACAGCTGGTGAACCCTCGCCTGCACGCCGAGTCCATCCAAGCCCACCCCGCGCTGGTCGACGGCATCGTGGTGGCCGACCAGGAAGCCTTGGAACAGGCACGGACGGCGCTGACCGAGGCACCACTGCTGCCAGCGGCGGCAGTGCTCGTCACCACCGCCGAGTCGTTGCAGACAGCACCGAACGAACGGAACATCGGGTTCGTCGTGGAGCCGACACCCGCTCTGCACGATCCGACAGCCGCCGCCGAGCTGCGGGAACAGGCCGAAGTTCGCATCGAAAACCGCAGACACACCCTCCACGAACTCACCGAACGCCGGACAGCGGCCTTCCAGCTGGGCAACCGGCTCGACATGTGGCTGCACGATCACCCGGCAGGTGACACCGAGCGGCTGCGCTCCGCCGCGGAAACCGCATCAGCCGAAGCCGCCGAGGCCAAGCTCGCCCTCGCTGCCGCCCGCGACGCCCACACAAAGGCCGTGGACACCCTCGACGAGCATGACACCGTTGCTGCGGATGCTGGGGAGGCCGCAGCCGACGCTGCCCGTATCGCCGACTTCGTTGGGCGGCTCGCGGCAGATGTCGCCGAGGCCGACAAGAACCGTGCCGAGATCGGCACACTCGAAGCGGAAGCCGAAGGACATCACGCGGCAGCCCAGGAATCCCGTGGCGAAGCCGAGCGACTGCGCAACCGAGCCACCGAATACGCGGTGCAAGCCGAGTCACTCCGCCGTGACGCCGCCTCATACGCCGACCGGCTCAAAAAGGTCATGCACGGAAATCAGCCACTCAGCCACGACCAGGGCGAATCCGACCTGGCTGCGTTGGACATTTCCTATCAGGAAGCGGCGGAGGGCTTCCGCGCAGTGGAAGTCGGTGAGGACCTGCGCCAGCGCGTCGACGAGGCACAGAAGGAAGCATCGGATCTTGACGCCGAACTACTCGACGAACCGGCCGACATCGTGGTCCGGGCCCAAGCGCTGGCCTCCTCTCCGCAAGCCGGCAGCACCGAAACCATCGAGGCCACAAAACGGCGCCTCGGCCGCGCCGTGAAGACGCTGGAGGCCGAGCACAGCAGGCGCAGCGAGCGGAGCGGCCAACTGCAAGCGGAAGCAACCGCCGCCGGCCAGCAAAACGGGATGCCCTGGTCCAGCCTGGATGCCGACTGGACGCCATCGAACCCCGCCGAAGGCACGATCCTCACCGAACGGGCAGCCGCCGCGCTGAAGGATGCCGAGGCCCTGCTCACGTCAGCCTCTGAGACGCAACAGACCGCCGAGCGCAAGCTCCACCACGCCGAAGCTGCGGCTCGCGAGATGACAGTCGTCCACCGCGGCCTTGCTTCCGCCGTCCGCAAACTGGAACTTCCGTCCGGCTCCGCACCGTTCGCGGGAACCGCCGACGAAGCGCAGCAGGCTGCCGACACGGCGACCGAGATCTACGGCAAGGCGTCCGACCAGCTGCATGAAGCGAACCAGGCCGTGGACGATGCCGTCCTCGAATTCCGCGAAACCACCAACCACAACCGGTTCGGCAAGCTCAAAGCGCCGATCTACAAGCAGCTTACCGAGATCGACAAAACGTCGCTGATCCAGCGCGCCGACCAGTGGACGGTCCAGCTGATGGGGCGGACCGCCAGCCTGACCACCGACCTGGAGAGCTCCGAACGTCACCGGAAACTGCTGATCGACCAGCTCAAGCACCACACCGGCGAGGCGCTGTCCCTGCTGGAGAAGGCGGAGCGGCTTTCCCGCCTCCCCGAAGGCGCCGGAGTGTGGGCCGGACGCAGGATCCTGAAGATCGGATTTAATAAGCCAGAGCCGCAGGTCCTCGCCGTACGGATCGCCGAGACCCTGGACGAGAACGCCCGCACTCAGCCGAACCTCCCCGGCCGTGACCTCCTTCTGCGCTGTGTCGGAGCCGCGGTACCACGTGACTTCAAGGTGGAGATACTCAAGCCTGACTCCGCAGGCCGCGCCGACTACGCGTCAATCAGCGAGATGGGCAAGGTGTTCTCCGGCGGCCAGGAACTCACCGGCGCGATCATGCTGTACTGCACCCTTGCCGCACTACGCAGCAGCACACGAACCGGAGCCCGCAGCACCAGCCGCCTGGGCGGGATGCTGATCCTGGACAACCCGATCGGCAAGGCCAGCGCCGACTACCTGCTGAGCTTGCAGATGAACATGGCCGCCGCGCTCGGCGTCCAGCTGATCTACACCACCGGGAACATGGAGGACCGGGTGCTGGCCACGTTCCCCCTGTGCATCCGGCTGCGCAACGACGCCGACCAGCGCACCGGGATACGGCATCTGCACGTCACCGATCGCCACGCAAACGAGACGATGCCGGACGAAGACCATGCCACCCGCCGAGTCTCCGCCGCACGACTGCTGGTGAAACCACGCGACCCCGAAAGCACACCCCATGCCGGCGAGGAGACACAGCAGAAGAGCTACAGCGAGATGGACGACTGATGAGCGACAACCCAGGCCCCGAGGAAGACGAGTGCCAACCCTTGTCAGAATCGGCGGCCTGCCTGGTGGCAACCCTGAGCTCGATAACGCAACGCCGTGTCGAACAGGCCACGATCTTTGCAGCTTTCGACCAGGCATGCCCCGGGACGGCCGGCACCACACAAGGCCGCCCCGTCCTCTCTGCGCTACTCGATGAGCTCGCTGACCATCACCTGGTTGAGCTGCCGCGAAGCCGTGACGGATGGGACGACGCACAGCCGCCGCTGCCGCGCTGGCTCCGTCTACCGGTACCGCCCAAGCCAGAGACCAGATCCGTACGTGCGACGACACCAGTCGTCTGGCGGCACGAGCTTTCCTGGGCAAGCGCCGACAAGTTGACCACCACGCAGATCGATGTCCTCAAGAAGATCAATCGATGGCTACGCGACACCGATGGGGACGACGATTGGCGGACCATCGTCCCCATGCGCGAGCGCTCCCTGGAGATCTTCGGTGATGAGAAGCGCCTTGACGCGCTCGCGGCCACCACCTTGTTCGCGCCCGGCCGCCTCACCCTCGCAACACTCTTCGCCGAGCGGATCCCGCCGCCACTGGCCTACGAACGCGTTGGTGAGGGCGACACCGTCCTGGTGATCGAGAACAGCGACACCTTTGAAACCGTCAGCACACTGCTGGCGGGCGACTGCGGGCGCGTTGGCTGGGTTGCGTTCGGCGGCGGCCACGCCTTCGAGGCTTCAGTCGCCCGAATCGCGAGGCTGAACGGCGTCACGGACATCGCCTACTACGGCGATCTTGATGATGACGGACTGACAATCCCGCAGCGGGCCAACGTGTCCAGCGCAGCACTGGGACTCCCACCGGTCCGTCCCGCCGTCGGCCTCTACCAGCTCCTTCTCCGACACAACGCCCGAGGGCCGGCCCCAAAGCGAGTCGAACCGCTCGTCGCCGAACGACGTGTTTCCTGGTTGCCTAAAACCGTCCGTCGCCCGGCAGCTGACATCCTTGTTGCCGGGAACCGGCTGGCTCAAGAGGCTACTGGAACAGTGCTGCTACGACGAGACGATTCCTGGCGCAACGACCTTTGATGGGCAGCGGGTGGAGGTACGGGCCCACAGCCGCGCACCTCGGCGGCCCCCGCACGCGATTCCTCAAGCCCACTTCATCCCGACGACTGTGAGCTCCTGAACCCGCTCAGGTGCCAGGCGCTGTTTGCGTGCCCGGCAGTTGGCGATGAACACTCCCAGCGCACGGTCCTCGCCGTCCACGGTTTCCACGTGCTGGCGAGGAACGTTCAGGTGTCCTTCCCGCTGGTAGTACTGGCGGGCGGCAGCGAGGTTGCCGGCCCACATCTGCGCCCGTGTCCGGCTCACGGCCCTTTGCTCGCCTGCCGCAGATCCTGTCTGAGGCTGCTCCGGGTCTGGCATCAGGTGCAGCACCTCTGTGAGCAGCCACTGCTGCGCGGGCAGCAGACCGTCCCATACGGCAACGGTGCGCTGGACGCCGGCCCACCGCCCGAGGTCCTCGCCCTGGACGACGATCTCCCCGGGCGCAGCGGGCAGTTCTCCGCCGCCGTTGACGTGGGCGCGGGCGAGGTGGAAGCACCGCTGCCAGGCGATGTCCCAGGCAGGGCACCAAGCCGGATCGATCATCTCCAACTCCCGCCACCGCCGCGCACTGTTGGGCCTCCCCGATGCCCGGCCCCCGCCAGGCCCGTTCTGCGCCGCTCGTTCTCGTCGCGCGGCGGCACGCTGGTCACGCAGCCAGATCCCCACGGGATAGCCCTGCCAGGTTGCCTCGGTGGGGGCGAGGAGGTGCCCGTGTTCCCCCGCCCAGCCGCGCGCGGCGGCCAAGCCCTCGGAGAAGGCCATCTCGAGATGAGACCACACCATCCCGGCCGCATCCAGCTCCCTCACCCGTTCCTCAGCCAGGGTGCCCTGGCGGTAGGCGACGCGCTGCCTGGCGATCCACACCCCCAGCGCGAAACCATCGGGAGCGGTATACCCGTAGGGGACCCGCAGGTGCCCCTGATCGACGGCGTAAGCCATCGCGGCCTGCAGCCCCCGCCGCCAGTACTCACCCTCGGGCCGCAGCACACGCGCCCTGATGAACGCCGCCAACTGCACCGGATCCCGGGCCGTGGAGAACCGCAGCAACCCCTGCGCCGCCGCACTGACCACCCCACCCGCTGCCCCGCCCGCAGACGAGCCAGTCTTCCGGCCGGGGGACTGGGGGACGGCGAGCTGCTCGACGGCCTCGGCATCGTGCGCCCGCAGCGCGGTCAGCACCTTCACCAGATGCGTGTACGACCGCGAGGCCAGCATCTCGTCCGGCTCCTCACCCGGCTCCAGGAACACCGGCACCACCAGCGAGGCCACCTTGCCCTCCCCGGGCTGCATCCGCAGCGCCCGGCCCACCGCCTGCACCACATCGGGCGTCGAGCCCCGCGCATCCACGAACACCACCGCATCACACTCCGCGGTATCGACCCCCTCGCCGAGCACACGCGCCGACGACAGCACGCACAGCTCCATCACGGCATCCTCAACCACCCCCGCGGAAAAGGTTTCCAACACCTGCCGCCGGTGTACCGCCCGATGCTCCCCACACAGCCAGTCCGCCCACACCGCTCCCGGCTCCGCGAACGATCCCGCATCGGCCTCCCACAACGCCGAGGCCACCCGCCCCAGCCCGCCCGCGAAAGCCTCCGCCTCACTCGTACGGTGATGAAACGTCAGCACCCGCCGCAGCCGGTGCTCCGCAGCAGTCTTCAAAACCGCCGTCTGCAAGGCCGCCAACCGCACCCCCCGCACCTCATCCGTGAACGCCTGCGCACCCACCAGCCGCACCGCCGACAGCTGCGGATCAGCAATATCCACGCAGACCACCTGGTACTGCGCGATGAGTCCCCGCTCGATCGCCTCCGACATCGTCAGCCGGTACACCACCGGCCCGAAGATCTCCTCATCGTCCATCGACGCCACCAGCTGCCCCGCCCCACCGGCTGCCCCCTCCAGCCCAGGCACCTCCCACAACCGCGGAGTCGCCGTCATGTACAACCGCCGCACCGCCGGCAGCCGCCGATCGTCATGCACCACCGCCCACGGCTTCCCCAACACCCCCGCCGTTCGGTGCGCCTCATCCACCACCATCAGATCCCAACGCCCCGTACCGGCCGCGTGAGCACGCTCCAGAACCCCCAGACCAGCCGCCGCATACGTGGCGAACACCGTCACCCGGCCCGCACCCGTGAGCCACCCCGCCAACTCACCCGCATCGGTAGTGCACCGCACCCCCACAGCAGCCTTCTCGCGCTCAGAGCACACCCCGAACAAGCGACCACCACGCCCGCCAGCACGCCATACACCCACCATCTGACCCAGCAGGTCGAGCGTGGGCACCAGAACCAACACCCGTTCGGCACGGAGCCCCTGCGCTGCAAAAACCGCGATCAGGCTCTTGCCAGCTCCCGGAGGCGCAATCACCTGCGCACGCACCGCCGCGTCCGGGAGCTCTCCACTCACCGAAGACCCGAGCGCGCGGACCACCGCGTCAACTGCCTCGACCTGATGCGGACGGAGCCGCTGCTTCCTCGGCATGAGATCCCGCCTTTCGATCTACGGGGGCAGTGAGCCTTCAGGGTAGAGTCTCTACAGAGAAATTATGATGCAGGACCTCAAGTTGCGAAGCCCTCGCACCCTACAATCGAGCGTGCCGCACACCTGACAGCCCCTGCACCTGAACCCCGAAGACCCACATCCCGCCACCAGCAGTATGGGACAATAGACCCTCATAAGTGACGGCCCGTCAGAAATATGTGACGGAGCGTCAAGTACCCGAGAAGGGAGGAAGACAGACACCGCCACGCTTGGCCCTTTGTAGCCAGCTTTTCAGCAGGGGAGCGAAGCGGACCTGCATCGAGGCGCGAAGCGGCTCGACCGGCGGCTTGCCGCCGGAATAGGCCCGCAACGCGGGCCTATCACATGTCAGTTGAAGCGAAGCAGAAACTGACAGGCGTGGCTTGCCACGCCGGCGCCCGCGGAGCGGGCGCATAGCCGGCGCAACGCGCCGGCTATCGCTGTCCAGCGCGCAGCGCTGTGGGACCC
>NZ_JAPWHT010000042.1:0-38502 GCF_027270795.1 Streptomyces sp. ActVer | reverse complement strand
GCCGTACGGCTTCGGCTGCCGCGTCCCCGCGGGCACCGCACGGCATCGGCCTCCTGATCTCTACATACGCGCCGCCCTTCGATCACCCTTCACCCGTCGCACCCGTCGCACCCGGCTCACCCGGCTCACCCGGCTCACCCGGCTCACTCGCCGCTCCAATCCGTGGCCCGGACTCACGTGCTCCGCCGCGTCACGAACTCCGCCAGTGACAGAAGCCCTCCGGCCGCCTCCGGGTCCGGGACGGCCCGGGACAGGTGCTGCAGGGCCCTGGCCATCCGGTCGGCGGCCTGGACCTGGGCCCAGTCACGCCCACCCGCCCGCTCGACGGCGAGGACCGTACGCTCCAGATCGCCGTCGCGGTACGGAACCCGGTACAGCTCGGCCAGTTCGGCCGCGGCCGGTGTGCCGGAGGCGAGCGCGGCGACCACGGGGAGGGACTTCTTGCGGGCCATGAGGTCCGCCCCGGCCGGCTTGCCGGTGCGGCTCGGGTCCCCCCAGATGCCGATCACGTCGTCGATGAGCTGGAAGGCGAGCCCGGCCTCCCGCCCGAACGCGTCGAGGGCGTCGACGTCCTCCTCTCCGGCCCCCGCGTACAGCGCCCCGAGCGCGCACGCGCAGCCGAGCAGCGCCCCCGTCTTGGCCTCGGCCATGGCGAGCACCTCGTCGAGCGTGACGTCGTCGGGACCGCGGCGCTCCATCGCGGTGTCCGTGTGCTGGCCCGCGCACAGTTCGACGACACAGCTCGCGAGCCGCGCGGCCGCCGCCGAGGACGCCGGATGCGGATCCTCGGCGAGCAACTGGTGGGCCAGCGCCTGCAGCGAGTCCCCGGCGAGGACCGCGTCGGCGTCGCCGAACACCGCCCACGCGGTGGGCCGGTGTCTGCGGGTGGTGTCCCGGTCCATCACGTCGTCGTGCAGCAGGGTGAAGTTGTGGACCAGCTCCACCGCGGCGGCCGCCCGTACGGCCGTCTCCTGCTGTCCGCCGAGCGCCCGGACCGCGGTGAGCACGAGCGCCGGCCGGATCGCCTTGCCCGCGTTCCCCGCCGCCGGGCTGCCGTCCGCGTGCTCCCACCCGAAGTGGTAGAGCGCGATGCGGCGCAACGGACCGGGCAACGTCTCGATGACCCGGCGCAGTTCGGGGTCGACCGACGCCCGGGACCGCTCCAGGATCCCGGCGGCCTCCTGCCCGTCGGGCGAACCCCGCCGCCCGCCGGGCACGCCACCCGGCACCGGTCCTCCCCGCGCTTCCGGTCCTTCCACGGCCGGCAGCGGGCTCTGTTGCGTCTCCGTCATGAGCTCACCCATGGATCCGCTTCGCGGAGTGCGCGGACGGAGGCGGTTCCGCCGGCCACGGGCCCGTACCCCGTCGGTCCACCCGCACCGGTGGACGGGGACACGGCGCGCGCCGTACGGGACGTCACCTCCAGCGGCCGATCTCGACGTTCTCCAGGACCCCGAGCGCGTCGGGCACCAGGACCGCGGCCGAGTAGTACGTCGTCACCAGGTAGGACATGATCGCCTGCTCGCTGATGCCCATGAACCGCACGGACAGGCTCGGCTCGATCTCGTCCGGGATGCCGGCCTGCTGGAGTCCGATGACGCCCTGGTCGGCCTCGCCGGTACGCATGGCGATGATCGAGGTCGTGCGGGCCTCGGTGACCGGGATCTTGTTGCACGGGAAGATCGGCACGCCGCGCCAGGTGGGAATGCGGTTGCCGCCCATGTCGAGGGTCTCCGGGACGAGCCCCCGCTTGTTGAGCTCGCGGCCGAACGCGGAGATCGCGCGCGGGTGGGCGAGCAGCAGCTTGGTGCCGCGCCGCCTGGTGAGCAGCTCGTCCAGGTCGTCCGGGCTCGGTACGCCGTCGTGGGGCTGCAGCCGCTGGTCGTACTCGCAGTTGTTGAGCAGCCCGAACTCCCTGTTGTTGATGAGCTCGTGCTCCTGGCGCTCCTTCAACGCCTCGACCGTGAGCCGCAACTGCTGCTCGGTCTGGTTCATCGGCTGGTTGTATAGGTCGGCCACGCGCGTGTGGATGCGCAGCACGGTCTGGGCGACGCTGAGTTCGTACTCGCGCGGTGCCGCGTCGTAGTCGACGTACGTCCCCGGGATGGCCTGCTCTCCGGTGTGGCCGGCGGCGAGGTCGATCTCCTTCTCGCCGTAGTTGTTGGCGCGCTGCGTGGGAATCGCGCGCAGTTGCTGAAGGTGCTCGCGCAGGGATTCGGAGCGCTCGGCGATCTGGTCGAGGTCCTGGCGGGGCAGGGCGAGCACCGTGCAGGCCGTGACCGCGCGGGCCGTGTACTCCCAGATCGCCTCCGGGTCGGTGATCGCCTGCTCGCCGAAGTAGGCGCCGTCGGCGAGGACGCCGAGGACCGCGTCGTCCCCGTACGGACCCGTGCCGATCTTCTCGACCTTGCCGTGTGCGAGCAGGAACACCTCGTCGGCCTGGCTGCCGAAGGAGGCGAGCACGTCGCCGGGGTCGAACTCCCGCTGCTGGCAGCGCTGTGCGAGCTCGGCGAGCACCTCCGGGTCCTCGTAGGTGCGCAGTGCCGGCAGTTCGCCGAGCTCCGCGGGGATGACCTGTACGCGGTCACCGGTCTTCACGAACGTCACGCGACCGTCGCCCACCGAGTAGCTGAGCCTGCGGTTCACGCGGTATGTGCCGCCCTGCACGTTCACCCACGGCAGCATGCGCAGCAGCCATCGTGAGCTGATCTCCTGCATCTGTGGCGCGGACTTGGTGGTGGTGGCCAGGTTCCGCGCCGCGGATGTGCCGAGACTCTTCTGCGGCTGATCCTGGTCCGCGCGGATCTCTTCGCCTACCGACATGAAATTGCCCTCCCCATCGTGCAATGAGCTGCGCCGAGAACTCTTCCATCACGGACCGTGCCGGTGCCATTACACGAAAGAGGGGGAATGGATCTTCGAAAGCAGGGCATAACGGAGAGCCCCGCCCGGGCCGACACGTCCGGGCGACCGGCCGGCCCGGCGAGGTGAATCTTCCCGATCACCTCCCGGTCGCTTCCCGATCGGGAACTTCAAGATCGGGCCGCCCGTTCAACCGGCAACACGGACGAATCATGAGGAGACGGCAATGGCAGGCTTCCTGGACCGCGCCAAGGAACAAGCACAGCGCGGCCTCACGCAGGGCAAGCAGAAGCTCGACGACGTCCAGGCACAGCGGGCGGGCGGCGATCTGCTGAAGAGCCTGGGCGCGGCCTATCTCGCGGAGCGGCGCGGCAGCGGCTCCCCGCAGGCCACGCAGCAGGCCCTCCAGGCCGTGGAGAGCCACATCGCGACGCACGGGGACGGCTTTCTGCGCGCCTGAGGCGGTCCGCGCGTACCGCTGACCGGATCGGCTCGCACGCCGTGCGAAGAAGTGGTCCCGACCGGGGAGACCGGGTACAGGCAGCAGTACGAGACGGCCACGTCGGGTGGCCGTCGCGGCCCTGTAAGGAGGCGGTCATGGCCCCACCCATGTCCGCGGGCAGCTTTCTGAGCCGGCTCAAGGCTGAAGGGCTCACCGTCGTCGAGGTCGGCGACTGGGAGCATCACAACCGCAATCACAAGGGCCCGTGGGGCCCGGTCCACGGCGTGATGATCCACCACACGGTGACATCGGGCAGCCGGCGCACGGTCGAGATCTGCCGTGACGGCTACAGCGGCCTGCCCGGCCCGCTGTGCCACGGTGTCATCACCAAGGACGGCAGAGTCCACCTCGTCGGCTACGGCCGTTCCAACCACGCGGGCCTGGGCGACGACGACGTCCTGCGCGCGGTCATCGCGGAGAAGGCCCTCCCGCCGGACAACGAGGCCAACACCGACGGCAACCGCCACTTCTACGGCTTCGAGTGCGAGAACCTCGGCGACGGCGAGGATCCCTGGCCCGAAGCCCAGCTCGACGCCATCGAGCGCGCCGCGGTAGCGGTCTGCCGCCACCACGGCTGGACGGCACGCTCGGTCATCGGCCACCTCGAATGGCAGCCGGGCAAGATCGACCCCCGCGGCTTCACGATGGCGGCCATGCGGGATCGCATCCACGAACGGCTGAAGTAGCGCCCTGGTGGCGGGCCCGTGCCGCCGTGGTCCTGCCCCGCTCGGACGCGTGTCCGACAATGGGTGGGTGATCAGCCCCGAGACCCCTGAAGCGCTCGGCCTGGCCGCCCTGCGGCCACGGCTGCCGTCCCCGGTGCGGGAGGCCGTGGACGAGCGGTTCGCGCGGCGCGGTGTCCGGCTGCTGCTCAAGCGGGACGATCTGATCCACCCGGAGCTGGTCGGCAACAAGTGGCGCAAACTGGCCCCGAACCTGCGGGCGGCGGCGGGCCGCACGGTCCTCACCTTCGGTGGCGCGTACTCGAACCATCTGCGGGCCACCGCCGCCGCGGGCCGCCTCCTGGGCCTGCCCACCGTCGGCGTGGTCCGCGGCCAGGAGCTCGCCGACCGCCCGCTCAACCCGTCCCTGGCCCAGTGCGCGGCCGACGGCATGCGATTCCACTTCGTCGACAGATCGATGTACCGCCGCAAGAGCGAGCCGAAGACACTCGCCGAGCTCCTTCGCGCGTGCGCCGCCGAGGACGCGTACGTGATCCCGGAGGGCGGCAGCAACTCCCTTGCCGTGCTGGGCTGCCGGGCCCTCGGCCAGGAGCTGCGCGACCACGGCGGTGTCGACGTGGCCGCGGTCGCCTGCGGCACGGGTGGCACCTTCGCGGGCCTGGCCGCAGGCCTCGGCCCGGGCCGGCGCGCCCTCGGCGTACCCGTCCTCAAGGGCGGCTTCCTCGACGCGGAGATACGTACGCTCCAGGACGAGGCCTTCGGCGGTCCGCGCGGCGACTGGTCGCTCGACGACCGCTTCCACTTCGGCGGTTACGCCCGTACGCCACCCGAACTCGACGCGTTCGCAGCCGACTTCGAACAGCGCCACGGCCTGCCCGTGGAGCGTCTCTATGTCGCCAAGTTGCTGTACGGACTTGTCGCCCTCGCCGAGGAGGGCGCGTTCGCGCGCGGGACGACGATCGCGGCGGTCGTCACCGGCAGCCCCCACCCCCGGCCCGCCGACCGGTTCTAGGCCTGCTGCAGGCCTTGGCCGGGTCTGCTCCAGGCCCTACGTCGCCTCGCGGAACGCCGCCGCCTCCTCCAGGTCCAGGCGCCGCAGCAGCGTCCGGAGCATCTCGTCGTCGATGTAGCGGCCGTCCCGGAGTCTCACGAACATCGCCCGCTCGGCGCCGATCATCTCGCGCGACAGCCGCCGGTACGTGTCGTCGGCGGTCTCCCCGGTCACCGGGTTCACCGTCCCGAGCCGCTCCCACACGGCGTTGCGGCGACGCTCCAGGACCGATCGGAGCCGGTCGGCGAGCGGCGGCGGCAGCGCGTTGCGCTCGTCGTCGAGGAGTTCGTCCAGGCGGCGTTCCGCGGTCCGGGACGCCTGCGCCTGGGCGTTCGCCTCCGCGAGCGTCTCGGCCTGCAGATCCCGCTCGGGCAGCTTCAGCAACCGGACCAGCGGGGGCAGTGTCAGCCCCTGCACGACCAGCGTGCCGATCACCGTCGTGAAGGTCAGGAAGAGGATCAGATTGCGGCCCGGGAACTCCTCCCCGCCCTCCGCGGTGAGCGGGATCGAGAAGGCGATGGCGAGCGAGACCACGCCTCTCATCCCGGCCCAGCTGATGATGAAGGGCGCCTTCCAGGTGGGGTCGTCCTCTCGTTCCCGGATCCGTTTGGACAGGATGCGCGGCAGGAAGGTCGCGGGATACACCCACACGAAGCGGGACACGACGACGACCAGGAAGACGGCCACCGCATACCAGGCGGCACTCACTCCCTCGTACTCGTCGAGGCCCTTGAGGACGATCGGGAGCTGCAGGCCGATCAGTGCGAAGACCGCCGACTCCAGGATGAACGCGACCATCTTCCACACCGCTTCCTCCTGGAGGCGGGTCGCGAAGTCGACCTCCCAGTTGCGATGCCCGAGGTAGAGCGCGACGACGACCACGGCGAGCACTCCGGAGGCGTGCACCTGCTCGGCGACCGCGTACGCGAAGAACGGGATCAGCAGCGACAGGGAGTTCTGGAGAAGGGCCTCCTTCAGGTGCGTGCGCAGCCAGTGGAGCGGCACCATCAGGACGACTCCGATGCCGATGCCGCCGATCGCCGCGAGCAGGAACTCGCCGATGCCGCCCGCCCAGGTCGCGCCCTCACCGACGGCAGCGGCGACTGCCACTCGGTAGGCGGTGATCGCGGTCGCGTCGTTCACCAGGGACTCGCCCTGCAGGATCGTGGTGACTCTGGAGGGCAGCCCGACCCGGCGCGCCACCGCCGTGGCCGCCACCGCGTCCGGCGGCGCCACGACCGCGCCCAGCACGAGCGCCGCCGTCAGCGACAGGTCCGGCACGATCATGTAGGCGGCCCAGCCGACGACGAGCGTCGCGAAGAGCACGTACCCGACCGACAACAGTGCGACCGGCCTGAGTTGTGCCCGCAGATCGAGGTACGAGCTGTCCGTGGCCGCCGTGTAGAGCAGCGGGGGCAGTACCAGCGGGAGCACCACGTCGGGGTCGAGGGTGTATTCGGGGACCCCGGGCAGGTACGAGACGATCAGGCCCGCGGCGACCAGCAGCAGCGGCGCGGGCACCGGGGTACGGCGGGCCGCGCCGGCGACCACGGCGCTGCCCGCGACCAGCAGGAGGAGGGGCATCACATGCATCAGCTTCGGCCCACCTTCGTTTCCGCGCGGATTCCCGCACGCCCGACGTAATCTGGCAATCATGAAACAGTGCACGCACGCCGACGCGCTGCCGCATCCAGAACCCGAGCCACTGAGCGAGACCTGCCTGGAGTGTCTGGCGGCCGGCTCGCACCCCGTGCAGTTGCGACTGTGTCTCATCTGCGGAGACGTGGGCTGCTGCGACTCGTCGCCGCTGCGGCACGCGACGGAGCACTTCAAGAAGACGGGACACCCGATCATGCGCACGTTCGAGCCCGGAGAGAACTGGCGCTGGTGCTTCGTCGACCACGTACTCGTGTGACGAGGGATCCGGACGGTTCGACCCTCTGACCGTTGGGTACGTCAACCCGGCGCGCGCTCTTCCCAATTGGGCCCGCAGACCCCTAGCCACTGTGCGTATCCATAGGTTTACTATGAGTGACAGCAAGGGGTTGGGGTCCCGGGGACAGGAAACCTGAGAGCGCGATAGCGTCACCGCTGAACCACGTTGCGCGTTACCCCGGGGGGCGACCCTCGGCCCCCGAAAGAGCTTGTACCACCTTGGAGGTGAGGGTGTCCCAGATCGCAGGCGAGCCCGCGACCCAGGACTTCGTGGAAGTCCGGCTGCCGGCTGCGGGTGCCTACCTGTCGGTGCTGCGCACGGCCACAGCCGGCCTCGCGGCGCGTTTGGACTTCACCCTCGACGAGATCGAGGACTTGCGCATCGCCGTGGACGAGGCGTGCGCGATCCTGTTGCAACAGGCGGTGCCGGGCTCCGTGCTCAGCTGTGTCTTCCGCCTGATCGACGACTCGCTCGAGGTGACCGTCTCGGCCCCGACCACCGACGGCCATGCCCCCGCGCGGGACACCTTCGCCTGGACCGTGCTGTCGGCCCTCGCCGGCAAGGTGTCCTCCTCGGTGGCCGACGACAAAACCGTTTCGATCAGCCTCTACAAACAGCGCGGCGCGGGACCCGGGCCGGCGTGAGGAACGGGGACGGGCCGGTGCGGGACGAAGAGCGCGGCACACGGGAACTTCCCGGCAAGGGCGAGGACGGCCCGACCGGGCCTCGGCGTCTGGCGGAAGGTGTCGACGGCATCCCCGAGCAGCAGGCCCGGCCGCATCCGGAGGACATCGCCTCCGCGGCGGCCGAAGAAGCGCCTCGGCGGGAAGAGCCGATCGACAAGGACGGGCGCGAGGCGCTCTCCGACAGTGACGGGCGACAGGATCCAGACGTTGCCGCGCAGAGGGGGTCCCCCCGGACGGAGTCTGGGGGGACGTCCTCGGAAGGGCGGCGGCGGGTGACGGGCGGGATCATGAGCGAGCAGCACGAGCACGAACGAAATGCCGACAGCGGCGCGTCGGGTACGCAGCACGACCCCCACGACCGCGCCGGGGCGCGGGCCAGGTTCATCGAACTGCGCAAGCTGGACCCCAGCAGCCCGGAGTACGCGGAGCTGCGCAACCGGCTGGTCCGGATGCATCTGCCGCTCGTGGAGCACCTCGCGCGCCGCTTCCGCAACCGCGGTGAGCCGCTGGACGACCTCACTCAGGTCGCCACCATCGGCCTGATCAAGTCGGTCGACCGCTTCGACCCGGAGCGCGGCGTCGAGTTCTCGACGTACGCGACTCCGACGGTGGTCGGCGAGATCAAGCGGCACTTCCGCGACAAGGGCTGGGCGGTGCGTGTGCCGCGCCGGCTGCAGGAGCTGCGGCTCGCTCTCACCACGGCGACCGCGGAGCTCTCGCAGCTGCACGGCCGCTCGCCCACGGTCCACGAGCTGGCCGAGAAGCTCGGCATCTCGGAGGAGGAGGTCCTGGAGGGCCTGGAGTCGGCCAACGCGTACTCCACGCTGTCCCTGGACGTCCCCGACACGGACGACGAGTCCCCGGCGGTCGCGGACACCCTGGGCGCCGAGGACGAGGCCCTGGAGGGCGTCGAGTACCGCGAGTCCCTCAAGCCCCTCCTGGAAGATCTCCCACCGCGCGAGAAGCGGATCCTCCTTCTTCGCTTCTTCGCCAACATGACCCAGTCCCAGATCGCCCAGGAGGTGGGCATCTCCCAGATGCACGTCTCCCGCCTGCTGGCCCGCACCCTGGCCCAGCTCCGGGAAAAGCTCCTGGTCGAGGAGTAACAGACCGCGCCCCTCTGCGGGGGCGCGGGCACCATGCGGTCTTCTTTCAAGGGGCGCGGGGAACTGCGCGATCAGCCACAGCGGGCCCGCAGACCCAGTACGCCCGCAGACCCACCCCAGCAGTGCGCCGTCAGCGCACCCCGGCCTACTTCGACTCCCGTACGCCACCCGGCCCGGTGATCCCCAGGGCCCTGGTCGTCTCCGGATTCACGATCAGCACCAGCGCCGCGACAGCCACCACCGCCAGGGCGATCCCCCCGGGAATGGCGAGACTGTCGGCCTGAAGCAGGTTGTACGCGACGGGCAGCGCCATGATCTGCGTGATGATCGCCGGCCCCCGGCTCCACCCGCGCCGCAGCAACAGCCCGCGCGCGGCCAGCAGCGGAAGCAGCGCGAGCACGATCAGCGTCACACCCCCGGTGACGGCCTGACTGCGGTCGTCCGGGTGCCCCGTGAGACCCATCACCAGCATGTAGCCGCCGCCGACCACAAGGGCGAGCCCTTCCAGCGCGGCGAGTGCCGCCGCGACGGTCAGCCGCGTGGGCCGGGGTTCGGCGTCGGAGGTGTCCGGGGTCGATTTCTGCTCAGAACTCACCCCTGAAGAGTAGCTCTCACCCCGTACCCGCCAACGGCCCCGGGGCACCCCGGGAACCCGCTGTGTAGTGCCCCTCACACCTGATCCTTACCTCGGTATGGGCCGAGTACCACGCGGTAGGTACGCTGCATCGCATGCGTGCACTTCTCGTGGTCAATCCGGCAGCAACCACCACAAGCGCGCGCACGCGTGACGTCTTGATCCACGCTTTGGCGAGCGAGATGAAGCTCGAAGCGGTCACCACCGAGTACCGCGGGCACGCCAGGGACCTCGGCCGGCAGGCCGCGGAGAGCAAGGACATAGAACTGGTCGTGGCCCTCGGCGGCGACGGCACGGTCAACGAGGTCGTGAACGGTCTGCTGCACGGCGGCCCCGACCCGGACCGGCTGCCCGGCCTCGCCGTCGTCCCCGGCGGCTCCACCAACGTCTTCGCGCGCGCCCTCGGCCTGCCGAACGAGCCCGTGGAGGCCACCGGCGCCCTCCTCGACGCGCTGCGCGAGGGCCGGCAGCGCACGGTGGGCCTCGGCCTTGCCGCGGGCACCCCGGGCAGTGAGGACGAAGGCGTCCCCGCCCGCTGGTTCACCTTCAACGCGGGCCTCGGCTTCGACGCCGGCGTGGTCGGCCGCGTCGAACAGCACCGCGAGCGCGGCAAGCGTTCCACGCACTCCCTCTACCTGCGCCAGGCGATGCGCCAGTTCTTCGGGGAGACCCACCGCCGCCACGGCACGATCACGCTGGATCGGCCCGGCGCGGACCCGGTGACCGATTTGGTGCTGTCGATAGTCTGCAACACCTCTCCGTGGACGTATCTGGGCAATCGCCCGGTGTACGCGTCACCTAAGGCCTCGTTCGATACCGGGCTCGACGTACTCGGTCTCAGCCGCATGTCGACGACCGCGGTTGCCCGGTATGGCACCCAGTTGCTCACTTCGTCCCCCGAACGCGGACCCCATGGGAAGCATGCGGTGTCCCTGCACGACCTGACCGACTTCACCTTGCATTCGAAGGTCCCACTCCCCCTCCAGATGGACGGCGACCACCTCGGACTGCGTACGAGCGTGACGTTCACAGGCGTTCGTCGTGCACTGCGTGTGATTGTGTGAGCGGAACGGGCTAAAGTCCTTCCACTCGAACGTTTAGGCCAGGATCCACCCCATGGAAGTACGGCTGTGACCTAGTCGACACCGAGGAATCAAAAAAAACTTTCCGGTAGGGGTTGTATCCGCCGCTGAGGTTTGCGAGTCTCTTTGTGGCGCTCGGGACGGGCCGCAACATCGCCCCCACAGAGCGCCGGAACCCCTCCTCAATTCACAGGACCACACCAGTCCGTCTGGTAGTCGGCCCTTCACTTGTTGAGGGATTCGTGAAAGCGTTCACATTCACAAGCAACGTGCATGTAATACCAAGGAGAGGTAGCAGCCATGGACTGGCGTCACAACGCCGTTTGCCGCGAGGAAGACCCCGAGCTCTTCTTCCCCATCGGCAACACCGGTCCTGCGCTGCTGCAGATCGAGGAAGCCAAGGCCGTCTGCCGTCGCTGCCCCGTCATGGAGCAGTGTCTGCAGTGGGCGCTCGAGTCCGGCCAGGACTCCGGCGTCTGGGGTGGTCTCAGCGAGGACGAGCGCCGCGCCATGAAGCGCCGCGCCGCCCGCAACCGGGCTCGCCAGGCATCCGCCTGACAACCCGCCCCACACGGCCTGAGCTTGGCGGCGCGTACAGCGAGTACGCATATCCCGCCCCCGAGCCGCAGCGCGCAGTACCCCCGATGCGCAGATAGCAACGAGCACGATGAGCCCCGGACCGGAAAACGGTCCGGGGCTCATTGCTGTTTGCGGCTGCGTCTTCGTGGGGTGCCCGGCGACCGCCGGCCGCTCCCGGCGACTCGTGATGATTACGCAGCGTGCGCGTGGAGTAATGGTGCGGATTGCCTGTGTGTCACTTGTGGGGCACCACGGGAATGTCCAGGACGACCTGCGTTCCGCGCTCGGGGGCGCGGACCATGTCGAAGGTGCCGCCCAACTCCCCCTCCACCAGCGTCCGTACGATCTGCAGGCCCAGGTTGCCCGAGCGGTGCGGGTCGAAGCCCTCGGGCAGACCGATGCCGTCGTCCTGGACGGTGACCAGGAGGCGGGCCTCCTTGGTGCTGCCGCCGCGGACCGCGGACACCTCGACCGTGCCGCGGTCGCCCTCCCGGAAGCCGTGCTCCAGCGCGTTCTGCAGGATCTCCGTGAGGACCATGGAGAGCGGGGTCGCGACCTCGGCGTCGAGTATGCCGAAGCGTCCGGTGCGCCGGCCGACGACCTTGCCCGGGGAGATCTCGGCGACCATGGCGAGCACCCGGTCGGCGATCTCGTCGAACTCCACACGCTCGTCCAGGTTCTGGGAGAGCGTCTCGTGCACGATGGCGATCGACCCGACCCGGCGCACGGCCTCTTCGAGCGCCTCACGGCCCCGGTCGGACTCGATACGGCGGGCCTGGAGGCGGAGCAGGGCCGCGACCGTCTGAAGGTTGTTCTTCACCCGGTGGTGGATCTCCCGGATGGTCGCGTCCTTGGTGATCAACTCCCGCTCGCGGCGCCGCAGTTCGGTCACATCACGCAGGAGTACGAGCGAACCCACTCGTGTGCCCTTGGGTTTGAGCGGGATGGCGCGCAGCTGGATCACGCCGTCGGCGCTCTCGATCTCGAACTCGCGGGGCGCCCAGCCGCTGGCGACCTTGGCCAGCGCCTCGTCCACCGGGCCGCGGGACGGGGCGAGTTCGGCCGTGGTCTTGCCGAGGTGGTGGCCGACCAGGTCAGCGGCGAGGCCGAGACGGTGGTACGCCGACAGCGCGTTCGGTGACGCGTACTGGACGATGCCTTCCGCGTCCAGCCGGATCAGGCCGTCGCCCACCCGCGGCGAGGCGTCCATGTCGACCTGCTGGTTGGGGAACGGGAAGGAGCCGGCCGCGATCATCTGTGCGAGGTCGGACGCGCTCTGCAGATAGGTGAGTTCGAGCCGCGAGGGCGTGCGCACGGTGAGGAGGTTGGTGTTGCGGGCGATGACGCCGAGGACTCGCCCCTCCCTGCGCACGGGGATCGACTCGACCCGGACGGGAACCTCTTCGCGCCACTCCGGGTCGCCCTCGCGGACGATCCGGCCCTCGTCCAGGGCCGCGTCCAGCATGGGGCGGCGGCCGCGCGGGACGAGGTGGCCGACCATGTCGTCCTGGTACGAGGTGGGGCCGGTGTTGGGCCTCATCTGGGCGACCGAGACATAGCGGGTGCCGTCACGGGTGGGAACCCACAGGACGAGGTCCGCGAAGGAGAGGTCGGAGAGCAGCTGCCACTCCGAGACCAGCAGGTGCAGCCACTCGAGGTCGGAGTCACCTAGGGCGGTGTGCTGGCGGACGAGGTCGTTCATGGAGGGCACGTGTGCGAGCGTACCCGCCGGGTGCGACATGCTCCGATATCGGCCACCCGCACGGGCCCGGAAACACCCGCGGGCCGCGGCGCCTGAGAGGGACCCTCAACCCTCCCGGCACCGCAGCCCGGAGCAACATCGGCCGCGGGGTGTGCGGTCCCGTTCGGCCGAAGACGAGGATCCGGTGCAGTCAGGGCAGAGAGCGCCGGCTCCTCGGTCCGTCTTCCTGTGCGGGGAAGACGGAGGCTTGGTCATACGGACGGCTTGATCATCAAGTTGCATTCTCAAGCTTTGTACGATTGTGGACTAGACCACTCTCGACTGTCCATGCGTTGGCGGATGTTTGTTGTTGTCTCTTTATCCAACAACTCACGTCCTACATCCACCACGCAGCCTATCCCCGAGCGGTTCACGAGCGGGGCCAGATTCGCATGGCGAGTTCGGCGAGCGCCTCCAGCTCCTCCTTGGTGGCGCCGTCGCGGGCCTGCTGGGACATGCCCTGGATCATGGCTCCCGTGTGCCTGGCCAGGGCCGCCGCGTCGGTGTCCGCGGGCAGCTCACCCGCGGCGACGCCGGACCTTATACGGCTCTCGAAGGCGGTGATGTTCGCGTTGCGCCGCTCACGGAGGGACTCCTCCACCTCCGGAGTGGTGCAGTTGGTCGCCGCGTGGACGACCAGGCAGCCGTGCGGGCGGCCCGGCTCGGTGTACTCGGCCGCGGCCTCGCGCAGCATCCGCTCGACCGCGGCCCGGGCCGTCGGCTCCTCGGCGAGGGCGCGGGCGCCGAACGAGCCGTACCTCTTGCCGTACTCGCGCACGACCTCGTCGAAGAGCGAGCGCTTGTCGCCGAAGGCCGCGTAGAGGCTGGGGGCGCCGATACCCATGACCTGGGTGAGGTCCGAGACGGAGGTCGCCTCGTAGCCGTGCTCCCAGAAGGCCAGGATCGCCTTCTCCAGCGCGGTCTCGCGGTCGAAGGAGCGGGGGCGGCCGCGGGGCTTCGAGGCCGGACCGGCGGCGTCCTTGATGTCGTGGCTGCTCACCATGGAGTGAATTGTATAGCGGGTGCTAGAGAAATGTCCGCGGCTCGTTGTACGGTCTTTTTGTAGCGACCACTAGGCAAATGAGAAGGGGGCGCCGGCATGGGCGTGCTCACGGGCAGGACGGCACTCGTCACAGGGGCGAGCAGGGGCATCGGACGCGGGATCGCCGAGCGGCTCGGACGCGACGGGGCGCGGGTCGGGGTGCACTACGGCAGGAGCGAGGCGGCCGCGAAGGAGACGGTGGCGACGATCGAGGCGGCCTACGGCTCGGCGTTCGCGATCCGCGCGGAGCTCGGGGCGCCGGGGGACGCGGCGGCCCTGTGGGAGGAGTTCGACCGGCACGCGGACGGGGTGGACATCCTGGTGAACAACGCCGGGATCGGTTCGACGCCACCGATCGAGGAGATCGACGAGGAGACGTACGACCAGGTCTTCGCGGTGAATGTCAAGGCGCCGTTCTTCATCGTCAGGCACGGTCTGCGGCGCCTGCGCGACGGCGGCCGGGTCGTGAACATCTCCTCGGGGCTGGCACGGACCGCGGTCTTCCCCCACCTGATCGCCTACGCGATGACGAAGGGCGCCCTGGACGTCTTCTCCCGGGACCTGTCCAAGGTGCTGGGCGCCCGTGGCATCACCGTGAACTCGCTGGCACCGGGCATCGTCGACACCGACAACACGGCCGAGCTGCTGCACGGCAGTGCCGACGGGTGGGCGAAGGCCGCGGCGATATCGGCGCTCGGCCGGGTGGGCGAGACCGCCGACATCGCCGACGCGGTGGCGTTCCTCGCCTCGAACCAGGGGCGGTGGGTGACCGGGCACTGGATGGACGCGACGGGGGGTTCGCTGACTTGAGCCCTCGGCCGCCCGGGGCGCCCCGGGCCCGGCGGGACGGCTCGGGCCCGGCGGGACGGCTTGGGATCAGCGGGTTTCCGTGACCTTCGCGAGGGCGCGGGGCGCGTCCGGGTCCTGGCCGCGGGCGATGGTGACCTCGTAGGCGAGGAGTTGGAGCGGGAGGATCTCCAGGATCGGCTGGACCTCCTCGGCCACGCCCTCGGTGGGCAGGACGAAGCCGGCGGAGGCCTGTTCGACCTGGGGGCGGGGGCCGATGACGACGAGGTCGGCGCCGCGTCCGCGCAGCCGGTCGAGCACGGGCTGGAGTGCCGCGCCGCCCCTGCCGTCGGTGACGACCGCGATGACCGGGGAGATGTTGTCGACCATGGCGAGCGGGCCGTGCAGCAGGTCCGCGCCGGAGTAGGAGAGGGCGGGGATGTAGCTGGTCTCCATCAGTTTGAGGGCGGCTTCCTTGGCGGTGGGGTAGCCGTAGCCGCGGGAGGTGATGACCATGCGCTCGGCGAAGCGGTAGCGCGAGGCGAGGGTGCGGATCTCGTCCTGGCGGGCCAGCAGGTGCTCGGCGAGGTCGGGGAGCACCTTGGCCTGGGCGCCGTCACCGCCGCGCAGTCCTTCGACGAAGAGATAGAGGGCGAGGAGGGAGGCGGTGTAGGTCTTGGTCGCGGGGAGCGCCTTCTCCGGCCCGGCCATGATGTCGATGTGGTACTCGGAGACGGCTGCCAGCGGTGAGTCCGGGTTGTTGGTCACCGCGAGCGTGATGGCGCCGGCCTCGCGGGCGGCCCGGGTCGAGGCCACCAGGTCCGGGGAGCCGCCGGACTGGCTGACCGTGATCATCAGGACGTCGGTGAGATCGGGGCGGGCGCCGTAGGCCGTCGTGGTCGACATGGAGGCGAGTCCGCACGGCAGGCCGAGGCGGATCTCCAGGAGGTACTTGGCGTAGAGGGCGGCGTTGTCGGAGGTCCCTCGGGCGGTGAGCAGTACGAATCGGGGCTTGCGGGCGGCCACCCGCTGGGCCACGTCCTGGATGCGCGGGGCTCCCTCCTCCAGGATCCGCCGCAGGACTACGGGCTGCTCGGCCATCTCGCGGGCCATGATCCGGCCCGGGCGGTCGGACTCGACGGGTACCGGCCGCGCGTCGGGCTGGCGGTCCGGCGGGGTGGCGGTCATGGCGTTTCCTCCTGGGGCTGTTGCATGGCGGGCGGAGCTGCGTCCGCGGGAGGGGTGGCGGGTCTTGATTGCGCGTGCGCAGGTTCCATTCCACTCCCCCGGGGCGCGCGGCGCCCGCTCGGGGTGGGGTGTCGGTCAGGGGCGTCGGTCGGAGGCGTCGGTCGGGGGGCCACTCGGGCGTGGCTCCTTGACGTGCTTCCCGACGCGGCCCGTCGACGCGGCTCTCGGGTGCGGTCGATCGAGGTGTCGCTCGTGTGCCGTCGACCGGGCGCCCTGGGTCGGGGCGGCCGAGGGCAAGTGAGGGGCGACCGAGGAGAGCCGTTCTGCTAGATTGGTCTATACCACATGTTCGGTTGTGTCCCCTTCACCTTTCAGAACGGCAGGCCCAGCGTGGAAGTTGTCATCGTTTCGGACGCCAAGGCGGGTGGCGAGCTCATTGCCGGGGCCATGGCGGAGTTGCTCCGGCACAAGCCCGACGCGCTGCTCGGGGTGGCCACCGGCTCGACGCCGCTGCCCATTTATGAGGCGTTGGCGGCGAAGGTGGTTTCCGGGGCCGTGGACGCCTCGCGGGCGCGGGTCGCGCAGCTCGACGAGTACGTGGGACTGCCGGCCGAGCATCCCGAGTCGTACCGGTCGGTGTTGCGGCGCGAGGTGCTGGAGCCGTTGGGGCTGAACGTCGACTCGTTCATGGGGCCGGACGGGACCGCCGAGGACGTGCGGGCCGCGTGCGAGGCCTACGACAAGGCGCTCACCGAGGCGGGCGGGGTCGATCTCCAGCTCCTCGGGATCGGGACCGACGGGCACATAGGGTTCAACGAGCCCTGCTCGTCGCTCGCCTCGCGCACGCGGATCAAGACCCTGACCGAGCAGACGCGGGTGGACAACGCGCGGTTCTTCGAGGGCGACATCGAGCAGGTGCCGCATCACGTGATCACCCAGGGGATCGGGACGATTCTGGAGGCACGGCATCTGGTGCTGCTCGCCACGGGTGAGGGGAAGGCCGATGCCGTGGCGGCGACGGTCGAGGGGCCCATCGCCGCGGTGTGCCCCGCGTCGGCGCTCCAGTTGCATCCGCATGCCACGGTCGTCGTGGACGAGGCGGCCGCGTCCAAGCTGAAGCTCGCGGACTACTTCCGGCACACGTACGCCAACAAGCCGGACTGGCAGGGCATTTAGGCGATCCGCTCCACGACGCGAAGATGCCGGGTCCCCTCGTGGTGAACCCGGCATCTTCATCTTTGCGGCGACCCGCGCCCTGGTGCGGTGACCTGCACCCTGGCGCGGTGACCTGCGTTTTCGTCCCGTCGGTCTACGCCCCCGCGATGGCCTCCGCCGCCGCGAGGCCGCAGACACGGGCCGCGCCGTGCGTGGCGATGTGGAGGGCGCCCCGGGGCGGTGACTGGGGCACGCCCATCTCGACCACGACCGTGTCGGGGCGGGCGGTGAGCAGGATGTCGAGGGCCTCGGCCATCCAGGTGTGGCGGTGGGCGTCACGGACCACCGCGACCACACGGCGGGAGCCGGCCGCCGCGAGGGCCTCGGCCCCGGCCCGCTCCCCCGTGAAGCTCCCGGTCTCCGTGCCCGGCAGCATCCGCCGCAGCTCGGCGGCGACGCCCCAGGGGGTCTCGTCACCGACGGCGATGTTGGCGACGGGGGTGAGGGCGGCGACGTACGGAGCCTCGGTGACCGGCGCGAAGTGCGCTCCGCGCGTGACCGTCAGCGCGCGCCGGGCCGCCACCAGCCCGACGTCGGTGCTCGCATCGGACCCCGCTTCGGACCCCACTGCGGATGACGAGCCCGGCCCTGAGGTCCCGCCAGGCGCGCCCCCGTTCACCGAAGCCGAGGGAGGCGTGGTCTGCGTCGAAGCCGTCCAGGCCGCCAGTGCCCGGACCCGGGCCGCCGCGTCCGCCAGGCGTTCCTCGGGGAGGTCGCCCGAGCGGACCGCCGCGACCAGGGCGTCGCGCAGGCGCAGGACCGTCGGCTCGTCGGAGAGGCCGCCGCCCACGCAGATGGCGTCGGCGCCGGCGGCGATCGCGAGGACGCTGCCCCGCTCGATGCCGTAGGTCGCCGAGATGGCCTGCATCTCCATGCCGTCGGTGACGATCAGGCCGTCGTAGCCCAGTTCCTCGCGGAGCAGACCGGTGAGGATCCGGCGCGAGAGGGTCGCGGGGTGGACGGGGTCCAGGGCCGGGACCAGGATGTGTGCGCTCATCACGGCACGCGTGCCCGCCTCGATGGCCGCGCGGAACGGCACCAGCTCGCGGGACTCCAGGACCGGGAGCTCCGCGTCGATGCGCGGCATCGCGTGGTGCGAGTCGACCGCCGTGTCGCCGTGCCCCGGGAAGTGCTTGGTGCAGGCGGCGACCCCGGCGGACTGCAGCCCGGAGACGTACGCGGCCGTGTGCCGGGCCACCAGTGAGGTGTCGGCGCCGAAGGACCGTACGCCGATCACGGGGTTGTCGACGTTGGAGTTGATGTCGGCGGACGGCGCCCAGTTGAGGTTCACTCCGCAGGCGGCCAGCCGGCGGCCCAGCTCGTGGGCGACGGCCTCGGTCAGTGCGGTGTCGTCGACCGCGCCCAGCGCGTGGTTGCCGGGGAAGGAGGATCCCGTACGCACCTCAAGGCGGGTCACGTCACCGCCCTCCTCGTCGATGGCGACCAGGACGTCGTCGCGTTCCGCGCGCAACTGGGCCGTCAGGGCGGCCACTTGGGCGGGCGTGGCGATGTTGCGGCCGAACAGACCGACGGAGGCGAGGCCTTCGCCCAGCCGCCGCAGCAGCCAGGAAGGGGCCGAGGTCCCGGTGAAACCGGGCTGCAGGACGGCGAGGGCGTCACGGGTCAGCGTGTCCGTGCCGGAGGCGATGGTGGTCATCGGAAGGCGTTATCCCTTCACCGCGCCGGAGGTGAGTCCGCTGACGGCCTTGCGCTGGAGGAAGACGAAGAGGACCAGGATCGGGACGGCGAAGAGCGAGGCCGCGGCCATGGTCGCCCCCCAGTCGTCACCGAACGTCGTCTGGAAGCTGGAGAGCCACAGCGGGAGCGTCTGCTTCTCGGCGTCCTTGTTGAGGATCAGGACCAGCGGGAACTCGTTCCACGCCGTGATGAAGCCGAAGAGCGAGGTCGCCATCAGTCCCGGGGCGAGCAGCGGGAAGATGACCTTCACGAAGGCCTGCCTGCGGGTGCAGCCGTCCACCATGGCCGACTCCTCCAGTTCCTTCGGCACGGCGGCGACGTATCCGCGCAGCGTCAGGACGGTGAAGGGCAGCACCATGATCATGTAGAAGACGGTGAGCGGGACGAGGCTGTTCAGCAGGTCGGCGTCACGCACGATGATGTAGATCGCGATGACCATGACCTCCCAGGGCGCCATCTGCGCGATCATGAAGGTCAGGATGAACCCGCGACGGCCCTTGAACCGCATCCGGGCCAGCGCGAAGGACGCGAGCAGCGCGATGACGAGGGAGAAGACCACCGCGAGGACGGTCACCGTCAGGGAGTTGCCGACGAGCGTCCAGAAGTGGTCGGCGTCGAGCGCCTTCTGGAAGTGGTCGAAGGTGATGTTCGTCGGCAGGAAGACCGGGTCGTCCGCGATGATGTCGCCGGCCGGCTTCAGCGAGGTCGCGAACATCCAGTAGACGGGGAACGCGAAGACCACGAAGAGCACGAGGGCCGTCGCGTTGGGCCAAAGCCGGGACACCGTAGAAGAAACAGGGCGCTTCACAGCTCGTCCTCCTCTTGCTTGAGAACGGTACGCAGGTAGTAGGCCGTCAGGCCGAGCAGGATGAGGATCGTCAGGAACGAGATCGCCGCTCCCATCCCGTAGTGCTGGTTGCCGGGGCCCTCGACGAACGCGTAGATCGGCAGCGTCTCGGTGAGCCGGTCGGGACCGCCCCTGTTCATGGCGAAGATCTGCGGGAACGCCTTGAAGACCCAGATGACCTCGAGGAAGGTCGTCGCCCACAGGAACGGCCGCATGAAGGGAAAGGTCACCGAGGTGAAGCTCTTCCACGTACCGGCCCCGTCGATCGAGGCGGCCTCGTACAGCTCTTTCGGGATGGTGGTGGTGGCGGCGTACAGGTTGATCGCCACGAACGGGATCGACTGCCAGACGATCAGCAGGGTGATCACGGAGAAGGTGGAGAGCTGGGTGCCGAACCAGTTGTAGTCGGCCATCGACGACCAGCCCGCCTTGGCGAGCAGCCAGTTGACGACGCCGAAGCGCTGGGCGAACAGCCACTGGTAGACCGTGGTCGCGGCGATCACCGGCATGGCCCAGGCCAGCACCAGGCCGAGCATCAGCAGCAGCCGCATGCGCTTGCCCAGCCGGGCGAGGAGCAGGCCGACGAGCGTGCCGAGCAGCATGATGAGGGCGACGTTCACCGCGGTGAAGACGACCGTCCGCTGGACGACCTTCCAGAAGTCCGAGCCGCTCAGGACGTCCGTGTAGTTGTCGAACCCCCGCCACTCGGTGAGGTGCAGGATCAGCTGGCGCGGGTTGAGGTTCTGGAACGACAGCACGCCGTTCTTGACCAGCGGCCACCCGAGCAGGATCACCGTGGCGAGCAGGGCGGGCAGCAGAAGCAGATACGGGGCGGACGCGCCGCCGCGCCTTCTCGCCGGGCCCGTGTCGCCGGGCGGGGTTACGTCGGTTTTACGGACACCGGGCGCCGCGGCCGTGCCTGTGTCCGTGCGTTCGGTCTGCACTGACATGCTCGCCATCTCTTCCAGGTTCGGGAGTCGCAGATCGTTCGATGCGCCGACGCGCCGGGGACGGACAGGGCCGTCCCCGGCGCGAAGGTGATCAGCTGCTCTGTGCGAGCCGCTTGTTGATCTCGGCCTCGACCTGCTTGGCGGCCTCGGCGGGCGACTTGCCCTTCAGAACCGCGGTCATGTAGCTCTTGATCGGGTTCGGGTCGTTCTCCACGGCGGCCCACTCGGGGATCAGCGGCGTGGTGCCACCGCCGGCCGCGGCCGGGGCGGCGGCCACCGCGGCGGGGTTGGCCGACAGGTTGGTCTGCAGCGACTCCTTGTTCGGGATGACGCCGTTCTCCTTGGCGAGCGCGCCCTCGAACTTGTCCGACAGCGCGATCTTCAGGAACTCCTTGGCGAGCTCCTGCTTCTTGCTGCCCGCGGCTACCGCGAAGTTGGAGCCGCCGAGGAAGACGCCCTCGGGCTTGTCGGCCGTCTCACCGGGGATGGTGAAGTAGCCGATGTCCTTCTCGATCTTCTTGTTGGCGGCGATGGCCGTGCCGGCCTCCCAGCCCATGCCGATGAAGGCGCCGACGTTGCCCTTGGCGAAGACCTCGGCCTGCTGCGGGGTCGCCTCGTCCTTGTCCTTGGGGGCCTTGGAGAAGGCCTGGTACTCCTTGTAGGTCTCCATGGCCTTGCCGACCTTCGGGTCCGCGAGGTTGGAGACGTACTTGTCGCCGTCCTTCTTCACCAGGTCGGCGCCCTGGCCGATGGTCAGACCGTCGAAGAAGTACCAGTTCTGGCCGGGCAGGTAGAGCGGCTCGGCGTCGGTCTTCTTGTCGATGGCCTTCAGGTCCTCGAAGAACTCGGCCCGCGTCTTGGGGGTGTCCTTGATGCCCGCGTCGGCCCAGACCTTCTTGTTGTAGACGACGACACGGTTGGCGAAGTACCACGGGGCCGCGTACTGCTTGCCGTCGAAGACGGAGGACTCGTTGAGGGCCTCGGTCCAGTCGGCGCCTATCTCCGACTTGAGGTCCGACAGGTCGGCGAGACCGCCGGTGGCCGCATACGCCGGGGTCTGGGTGTTGCCGACCTCCAGGACGTCCGGCGGGTTGTCCTCGGAGAGCGAGGTGGTGATCTTCTGCTGGATGCCGTTCCACTGCTGGGTCTCGAACTTCAGCTTGGCCTTCGTCTTCTTCTCGAAGGCGGCCGTGAGGTCCTTGGTCCAGCCGGGCGGCGTGGAGCCGTCCATGGCCCAGACGGTCAGGGTCTGCCCCTTGAAACCGTCGGCCCCCGTCTTCTCGCCACCGTCACCGTCGTCGCCGCCACACGCCGCGACAGACATCAACATGCCCGCGACACCGACAGCCGCAATGAGCTTGCGCTTCACGTCACCCTCCTCAGGGATGCCAGCAACCCCCCTGCCCACCGCGTGACTTACGACGAGTACTGCCCGTGGGGCTGGGACCTGGTCCTCAATGGTTTAGACCAGTAGGGGGGAGCTTGGCCTAGACCTAGAGGGGTGTCAAGGGCCGAAAAGCCGCTCCCGGCCGTCCGTTACGCGACCTACATATGCAGGGACCTTTCACTACACGGGGAACAGAACGGGCACGCTCCGACGGGCGCCCCACCAGCCCCGACAGGGCACCCGCAGCAACCGCTCTCCAGCGCTGTGGACTAGACCAAAAGAGACCCCGACGGTATATAGAGGGGATCACGCAGCGTGCGGGGGGACACTCGCACGGCAAGCCGTGCCACGATGTGAGCCGCGGCCGACGCACACGTCGGCCCATCGGCACCTGGAGCCGGGAAGGCAGAGTATGAGCACCGACGTCAGCAGTGCGGAGAACGAGGGTGGGGCCCCCATCCGTACCGCGCGCGTGCCCAAGTACTACCGCCTCAAGAAGCATCTGCTCGACATGACGGAGACGCTGCCGCCCGGCACACCGGTACCGCCCGAGCGCACCCTCGCCGCCGAGTTCGACACCTCGCGCACGACCGTGCGGCAGGCCCTTCAGGAGCTGGTCGTCGAGGGGCGCCTGGAGCGCATCCAGGGCAAGGGCACGTTCGTCGCCAAGCCGAAGGTCTCGCAGGCGCTGCAACTCACCTCGTACACCGAGGACATGAGGGCCCAGGGCCTCGAACCCACCTCGCAGCTCCTGGACATCGGCTACATCACTGCCGACGAGACGCTCGCCGGGCTGCTCGACATCACCGCCGGCGGGCGCGTCCTGCGCATCGAGCGGCTGCGGCTCGCGAGCGGGGAGCCGATGGCGATCGAGACGACGCATCTGTCCGCGAAGCGGTTTCCCGCGTTGCGGCGGTCGCTCGTGAAGTACACCTCCCTGTACACGGCGTTGGCCGAGGTGTACGACGTTCATCTCGCCGAGGCCGAGGAGACGATCGAGACGTCGCTGGCAACTCCTCGGGAGGCGGGGCTGCTCGGCACGGATGTGGGGCTGCCGATGCTGATGCTGTCCCGGCACTCGCTGGACAGGGGTGGGCTGCCGGTGGAGTGGGTGCGGTCGGTGTACCGGGGGGACCGGTACAAGTTCGTTGCGCGGTTGAAGAGGCCCGTGGAGTAGGGGTGAGTGGGCAGCTGCGGGTGCGTGGGGGCTGGTCGCGCAGTTCCCCGCGCCCCTAAAGACAAAAGGCCCGGCACAACCCCCTGCTTTTAGGGGCGCGGGGAACTGCGCGATCAGCCACGACGCGCCCGCACGCCCCACTGCCCCAAGCCCACCACGGGGCAAGGGAGTTCACGTAGCGCACACCGACTGGTGCGCATGGTGTAGCGCTGGTCCTCTTCCTGTTCTACGGTCCTCCCGTCACTCATGGACGGGAGGACGACCCGTGCGCACCGACAGCCCACAGACGGCATCCCCTCAAGGCCCTCGCAAGGCAAGTCCGCAAACCATCGTCATCTGGACCGTCGTCGCGCTGGTGTGCGCGGCCGGTTGGTCGGTCCTCGCGCTGTCCCGGGGCGAGGAGGTGTCGGCCGTCTGGATGGTGGCCGCCGCCCTCGGCTCGTACGCCATCGCCTATCGCTTCTACTCGAAGTTCATCGCCTACAAGGTCCTGAAGGTCGACAAGACCCGGGCCACTCCCGCCGAGCGGCTCAACAACGGCATCGACTTCCACCCCACCGACCGCCGGGTGCTGCTCGGCCACCACTTCGCGGCGATCGCGGGGGCGGGCCCCCTGGTCGGACCCGTACTGGCCGCGCAGATGGGATATCTGCCGGGCACCATCTGGATCATCGTCGGCGTGATCTTCGCGGGGGCGGTCCAGGACATGGTCGTCCTGTTCTTCTCCACCCGCCGGGACGGCAGGTCCCTCGGGCAGATGGCACGCGAGGAGATCGGCCCGTTCGGAGGCGCGGCCGCCCTGCTCGCCGCCTTCGCCATCATGATCATCCTGCTCGGGGTGCTCGCGCTGGTCATCGTGAACGCGCTCGCCCAGTCGCCGTGGGGCACCTTCTCCATCGCGATGACGATCCCGATCGCCCTGCTGATGGGCTTCTACCTGCGGGTCCTGCGGCCCGGCCGGGTCAGCGAGGTCTCGCTGATCGGTGTCGCCCTGCTGCTGCTCGCGCTGGTCGCGGGCCGCTGGGTCGCCGAGTCGTCGTGGGCCGGCACGTTCACGCTCGCGCCCTCGACGCTGGTGCTCTGGCTGGTGGCGTACGGCTTCATCGCGTCGATCCTGCCGGTGTGGATGCTGCTGGCACCCCGCGACTACCTCTCCACCTTCATGAAGATCGGCACCATCGCGCTGCTCGCGATCGGCGTCGTCGTCGCGATGCCGACGCTGAAGATGGACCCGGTCACGGACTTCGCCACGCGCGGCGACGGGCCGGTCTTCGCCGGTTCGCTGTTCCCGTTCGTCTTCATCACCATCGCGTGCGGGGCCCTGTCCGGCTTCCACTCCCTCATCTCCTCCGGTACGACGCCGAAGATGATCCAGAAGGAGACGCAGGTCCGGATGATCGGGTACGGCTCCATGCTCATGGAGTCGTCCGTCGCCGTGATGGCGCTGATCGCGGCGTCCATCATCGACCCGGGCCTGTACTTCGCGATGAACGCGCCGGCCGGCGTCATCGGGGACACGGTCCAGAACGCCTCGCAGGTGGTGGGGAGCTGGGGGTACCAGATATCCCCCGAGGACCTGGCGGCCGCGGCGAAGAACGTCGAGGAGGCGTCCCTGCTGTCGCGGACCGGCGGCGCGCCCACCCTCGCGATCGGCGTCTCGGAGATCTTCTCCGAGGTCACCGGGGGCAGTCTGCGCGCGTTCTGGTATCACTTCGCCATCATGTTCGAGGCGCTGTTCATCCTGACCGCGCTCGACGCGGGCACCCGCGTGGGCCGCTTCATGCTCCAGGACACGCTCGGCAATCTCTACAAACCCTTCAAGAATGTGAGCTGGAAGCCCGGACTGGTCATCACGAGCGCCATCGTCTGCGGCCTCTGGGGCTACTTCCTGTGGGTGGGCGTCCATGAACCGCTCGGCGGGATCAACCAGCTGTTCCCGATCTTCGGCATCTCCAACCAGCTCCTCGCGGCGGTCGCCCTGGCCGTCTGCACGACCCTGCTGGTGAAGTCCGGACGCCTCAAGTGGGCCTGGATCACGGGGATTCCGCTCGTCTGGGACGCCACGGTGACGCTGACCGCGAGCTGGCAGAAGGTGTTCTCCAGCGACCCGCGCGTCGGCTTCTTCAAGCAGCGCTCGGTCTACCAGGACGGCATCGACAGGGGCGAGCTCATCGCGCCCGCCAAGAGCATGGACGACATGCACACGATCGTCACGAACTCCACAGTCGACGGCGTCCTCACGGCGGCTCTCGCCCTGCTCATCGTGATCGTCATCGCGGACGCGACGAGGGTGTGCATCCGGCACGTACGCCGTCCCGCGCTCTCCACGCTCAGCGAGTCGCCGTACGTCGAGTCGAAGATCGTCGCTCCGGCAGGGCTGATCCCGACCAAGGAGGAGAAGGAGGAGGCGCGCGATGCGGTCGGCGCTGCACCGGGCGGCTAGCCGGGCGGTCAGGGGCGTGCGCTGGTACGTACGGGAACTCACGGACGAGTCGGCGTACGACCGGTATGTCGCGCATGTTCGCGAGGGCCACGCCGACGCGGTCGTGCCGTCGCGGCGGGAGTTCGAGCGGATGCGTACGGACCGTCAGGAGGAGGACCCCCGGCAGGGCTTCCGCTGCTGCTGAGCGCGATGTCCGCCGGCTGTCGGGCTCCGCGCTCGACGGCCGGCGGACATGATGCCCAGCGGCCGGCGGCAGTGAGCGGAACACCGTATCCGTTATGCGGACGGGGGTTCCATAAAGCGGAACCGTCCCTTAGATTTCCTGCGCGTTGCACAGGTGATCAGTTAGGGGACGGAGCCGCCGTATGTCTGAAGCGCCGGATGCGCCAAGAGCGCCCGAAGGGAAACCGCCGGTGGAGACCCCGCCGGTCGTGACACCGCCTGTCGTCACACCGGTCCGTGTGGTGATCGCCGTCTGTCTGGTCGCGCCGTTCGTGGCGATGCTCTGGGTGGGCTCGTACGCGAAGGTCGACCCGGCCTTCATCGGCATCCCGTTCTTCTACTGGTACCAGATGCTGTGGGTGTTCATCTCGACCGCGCTCACGATGGTCGCGTACAAGCTGTGGAACCGTGACCAGCGCGCCCGCAAATCCCAGAAGGAGGGCGCGTCCGCATGAACGACGGCGTGAACGGCGTGGCACTCGCCGTCTTCATCTTCTTCTTCGTGGCCGTCACGGTCATGGGCTTCCTGGCCGCGCGCTGGCGCCGGGCCGAGACCGACAGCCTCGACGAATGGGGCCTGGGCGGACGGTCGTTCGGCACCTGGGTCACCTGGTTCCTGCTCGGCGGCGACCTCTACACGGCGTATACGTTCGTGGCGGTCCCTGCGGCGATCTACGCGGCGGGCGCGGCCGGCTTCTTCGCCGTGCCGTACACGATCCTCGTCTACCCGCTGATCTTCACGTTCCTGCCCCGCCTGTGGTCGGTCTCGCACAAGCACGGATACGTGACGACGTCGGACTTCGTGCGCGGACGCTTCGGCTCGAAGGGCCTGTCGCTGGCCGTCGCGGTGACGGGCATCCTCGCGACGATGCCGTACATCGCGCTCCAACTGGTCGGCATCCAGGCCGTCCTGGACGTGATGGGCGTCGGCGGCGGCGAGGACACCAACTGGTTCGTCAAGGACCTGCCGCTGCTCATCGCCTTCGGCGTGCTGGCCGCGTACACCTACTCGTCCGGTCTGCGCGCGCCCGCCCTGATCGCGTTCGTGAAGGACACACTGATCTACATCGTCATCGCGGTGGCGATCATCTACATCCCGATCAAGCTGGGCGGCTTCGACGAGATCTTCGCCAAGGCGGGCGAGGCCTACAGCCAGACCAACCCGGCGACGGGCGCGCCGCGTGGTGCGCTGGCGCCGGGCGAGGCGGGCCAATGGACGTACGCCACGCTGGCGTTGGGCTCCGCCCTGGCGCTGTTCATGTACCCGCACTCGATCACGGCCACGCTGTCGTCGCGCAGCCGTGAGGTGATCCGGCGCAACACCACGATCCTGCCGCTGTACTCGCTGATGCTGGGTCTGCTCGCGCTGCTCGGGTTCATGGCGATCGCGGCCGGAGTCAAGGTCAGCAACGGGCAGTTGGCGATCCCGCAGCTCTTCGAGGACATGTTCCCGGCGTGGTTCGCGGGGGTGGCCTTCGCGGCGATCGGTATCGGTGCGCTGGTGCCTGCGGCGATCATGTCCATCGCTGCGGCGAACCTCTTCACCCGCAACATCTACAAGGACTTCATCCGGCCCGACGCGACGCCCGCCCAGGAGACCAAGGTCTCCAAGCTGGTCTCGCTGCTCGTGAAGGTGGGTGCGCTGGTCTTCGTCCTCACCATGGACAAGACGGTGGCCATCAACTTCCAGCTGCTGGGCGGGATCTGGATCCTTCAGACGTTCCCGGCCCTGGTCGGCGGCCTCTTCACCCGCTGGTTCCACCGCTGGGCGCTGCTCGCGGGGTGGGCGGTCGGCATGCTGTACGGGACGATCGCTGCGTACGGTGTCGCCTCGCCGACTCAGAAGCACTTCGGTGGTTCCTCGAAGGAGATTCCCGGGATCGGGGAGATCGGGTACATCGGTCTGACGGCGTTCGTCCTGAACGTGGTCGTGACGATCGTGCTGACCTTCGTCCTGAGGGCCCTCAAGGCCCCCGACGGCATCGACGAGACGTCCCCCGAGGACTACACGGCGGACGCGGGCGACAAGGGTGTCCAGGTCGAGCTGCCGCCGGCGACGGCGGGGGCGCGGCACTAGGTTGTCGCCCCCGGTCACGCAGCAGTCCGCGGTTACGCCGGCCGTTCGTTCACCTGATTCTGGCGAGGGTGTCACGACCCTGCCGCAGTGGCCGGCCGTGGGCTGAACCCGCCCTCCCCTCGCCTCCCCTCGGACGTCCCCGGCGCCGGTGCGCGAGAAACTCGGCGGCCCCACGCCGTACCCCTCGGGCACACTGCCAGGCATGGACATCGTGATCAGGCGGGCGAGGCCCGAGGAGTACGAGGCTGTGGGCGAGATCACCGCGCAGGCCTATCTCGGGGACGGGCTCCTCGACTTCGGGGAGAGCGACGAGTATCTGAGCGAACTGCGGGACGTCGCGAAGCGGTCCGCGGCCGCCGACGTACTGGTGGCCGTGCTGGGGACAGGCGTGGGCGAGCGGGTCGTCGGCGGCGTGACCTTCGTCCCGTCCGGCGGGCCGATGGCCGACATCGCGCGCGAGGGCGAGGCCGAGATACGGATGCTGGCGGTCGCCAAGGAGGCCCGCGGGCACGGGGCGGGCGCGGCCCTCGTGCGCGCCTGTGTCGAACGTGCCCGGTCCACGGACGGCTGCGTACGCGTCGTGCTGTCCACCCAGCGCACCATGCACAGCGCCCACCGCATCTACGGACGCCTCGGCTTCACCCGCGCCCCCGACCGCGACTGGAACCCGATCCCGGACCTCGACGACATCATGCTGCTCACCTACGAGTTGACACTCTGACACCCTCCGAAGCCGACACGACACAAGATGTGGGGGTGCTTCCCGAGCCCGGCACAAGATGTATGCTCATGCTCGCTGTCGCCGCAGGGGAATCCGGTGCGAATCCGGAACTGTCCCGCAACGGTGTACTTGTGCATGTCTGTCCCCAGAGGAGAGCCGTGCGCCTGGTCAGTCCGAGGACCTGCCGACAGCGTGCCCAGGCCACCCGGCCCGGGTGCCATGACGTCCGGGCCTCGCGGAGTGGGCCGGTGGACGCGGCGTACCGCTGCGCAGAGCGTGTACCCCCGTGTGCCCCGAACCCCTCCCCGCAGGCCCCGTGCCGAGCGAGGGAGAGCCCCACGTGACCATCGCGCCAGCCGATCCGGTCTCAGCGAAAGCGCCCCAGTACCAGCAGGACAGGGCCGAGGCCGACGGACCGGGAACCGTGTTGCTGCGGACCCTGACCGACCTCACCGCCGACCTTCCCGACGCCGATCCCGGCAGGGTCGCCGCCGCCGCGCTGCGCGGCCGGTCCTCCGTGGGGGCCGACGGGATCACCGCGGAGCTGCGCGAGCTGGCCACGGAGGCGGCCGCCGGCCTCATCTCCGAGGACCCCGTGTACTCGAAGCTGGCCGCCCGCCTGCTGATGATCGGCATCGCCGAGGAGGCCGCCTCGCAGGGGGTCAGGTCCTTCTCCGAGTCCGTCGCGGTCGGCCACCGCGAGGGCCTGATCGCCGACCGCACCGCCGAGTTCGTACGGACCCACGCGGCCCGTCTGGACGCGCTGATCGACCTCGAAGGCGACGACCGCTTCGGCTACTTCGGCCTGCGCACGCTGCACAGCCGGTATCTGCTGCGGCACCCGATCACGCGGTCCGTCATCGAGACGCCCCAGCACTTCATGCTGCGCGTGGCGAGCGGCCTCGCCGAGGACACTGTGCTTGATTCAGAAGCGGGAACCCGCGCTCTCGACGAAGTGGCCTCGCTGTACCGGCTGATGAGCCGCCTCGACTACCTGCCGTCCTCCCCCACGCTCTTCAACTCCGGTACGCGGCACCCCCAGATGTCGTCCTGCTACCTCCTCGACTCCCCGCTGGACGAGCTGGACTCCATCTACGACCGCTACCACCAGGTGGCCCGGCTCTCGAAGCACGCGGGCGGCATCGGCATCGCGTACTCCCGTGTCCGCTCGCGCGGTTCCCTGATCCGCGGGACGAACGGGCACTCCAACGGCATCGTCCCGTTCCTGAAGACGCTCGACGCCTCGGTGGCCGCCGTGAACCAGGGCGGCCGGCGCAAGGGCGCGGCCGCGGTCTACCTGGAGACCTGGCACTCCGACATCGAGGAGTTCCTGGAGCTGCGCGACAACACCGGTGAGGACGCCCGGCGTACGCACAACCTGAACCTCGCGCACTGGATCCCGGACGAGTTCATGCGCCGGGTGAACGAGGACCGCGTGTGGTCGCTGTTCTCGCCGGCCGACGTGCCCGAGCTGGTCGACCTGTGGGGCGAGGAGTTCGACGCCGCCTACCGCAAGGCGGAGGACCGGGGCCTCGCCAAGAAGACGATCCCGGCCCGCGATCTGTACGGCCGCATGATGCGCACCCTCGCGCAGACCGGCAACGGCTGGATGACCTTCAAGGACGCCGCCAACCGCACGGCCAACCAGACCGCGCTGCCCGGCCACACGGTCCACTCCTCCAACCTCTGCACGGAGATCCTGGAGGTCACGGACGACGGTGAGACGGCGGTCTGCAACCTGGGTTCGGTGAACCTGGGCGCGTTCGTGGACACGGCACCCGGGGCCACCGATGTCATCGACTGGGAGCGGCTGGACGCGACCGTCCGTACCGCCGTCACCTTCCTCGACCGGGTCGTCGACATCAACTTCTACCCGACCGAACAGGCGGGCCGCTCCAACGCCAGGTGGCGGCCGGTGGGCCTGGGCGCGATGGGTTTGCAGGACGTCTTCTTCAAGCTGCGGCTGCCCTTCGACTCCGCCGAGGCCAAGGCGCTCTCCACCCGTATCGCCGAGCGCGTCATGCTCGCCGCGTACGAGGCGTCCGCCGACCTCGCCGAGCGCAACGGCCCGCTGCCCGCCTGGGAGAAGACCCGTACCGCGCAGGGCGTGCTGCACCCCGACCACTACGACGTGGAGCTGAACTGGCCGGAGCGCTGGGCGGCGCTGCGGGAGCGGATCGCGACGACCGGCATGCGCAACTCGCTGCTGCTCGCGATCGCACCGACCGCCACCATCGCGTCCATCGCCGGTGTCTACGAGTGCATCGAGCCGCAGGTCTCCAACCTCTTCAAGCGCGAGACGCTCTCCGGCGAGTTCCTCCAGGTCAACTCCTACCTGGTGGCGGAGCTGAAGAAGCTCGGCGTGTGGGACGCGCAGACCCGGGAGGCGCTGCGCGAGTCGAACGGCTCGGTGCAGGGCTTCACCTGGGTGCCGCAGGACGTGCGCGATCTGTACCGCACGGCGTGGGAGATCCCGCAGCGCGACCTGATCGACATGGCCGCGGCCCGGACCCCGTTCCTGGACCAGTCCCAGTCGCTGAACCTGTTCCTGGAGACGCCGACCATCGGCAAGCTCTCCTCGATGTACGCGTACGCCTGGAAGTCGGGGCTGAAGACGACGTACTACCTGCGCTCGCGCCCGGCGACGCGCATCGCCCGTGCCGCAAGTTCGACATCCGTAACTTCTTTCCCCTCCCAGCAGTTGGATGATCCGACCGATGTGGTCGCCTGTTCTCTGGAGAACCCGGAGAGCTGCGAGGCCTGCCAGTAGTCACAGGCTTCTCCACTCGAAGAGTGGAAAGCGTCAGCCCTTGCGACCGACGCTTGCTGTGACCAGCACCAGCCATCGTCAAGAGGGAGGTGACCTGATGGCTACGTTCCGTACAGGACAGCAGACCCACCCGACTGTGCTTCCTCAGCAGTCGGCTCTGGAACCCAGCTCAGCAGACAATCTCGGAAGCATGGACGAAACGGGGGCCGGGCGCCGCAACGCGGCATCCGGTGCGGGACATGTGCGAGGGGAGACGCTCGGCAGTTCACCTGCTGCCGGGCGCGTCACCCCGGACCGCCCGGTCCGGGAGGAGGGTCGTGAGGCCCATCCATGTGTGTTTGTACTCGACAAACACGGTATGCCGTTGCAGCCGTGCAGTCCGGCCCGCGCGCGGAAGCTGCTGGGCTCAGGGCGGGCAGTAGTACACCGGCACACGCCGTTCGTGATCCGCCTCAAGGACCGCACCGTCGCCGAATCCGTGGTGGACGGAGTGGAGATCGGTGTCGATCCCGGCAGCAGGCACACCGGGATCGCAGTGTTCACCGCACTTGCCGGAGAGCGGCAAGGCCGATTCGCGCTTCAGCTCGATCACCGTGGCGCGACCATTCACAGGAACATGCTCCGGCGTGCCGCTTTCCGGCGTCGGCGGCGCGTCGCGAATCCACGTTACCGTGCTCCGCGCTTCAACAACCGTGCTGTCGCGGCCGGTTGGCTCCCGCCATCGCTCCGCCATCGGGTGGACACCACTCTCGCCTGGGTGGAGAGGCTCACTCGCTGGGCTCCGGTGAGAACGGTACACATGGAACGTGCGGTGTTCGACACCCATGCCCTCGCTCTCGGGAAAAAATCTCTGAACGGGATCGAGTATCAACAGGGCACCCTCGTCGGCTACGAGGTCCGTGAATATCTGCTCGCCAAGTGGCACCACTCCTGTGCCTACTGCGGAGCCACTGGCGTTCCTCTGAACATCGATCACATCAGACCTCGCTCCCGTGGCGGCACTGATCGGATCTCGAATCTCACCCTGGCCTGCATCCCTTGCAATCAGACCAAGGACAACACTCCGGTCGAGGAGTTCCTGGCCGGTAAACCCGAGCGGCTCACGAAGCTCCTCGCTCAGGCAAAGGCACCGCTGACGGACGCTGCCGCTGTCAACAGCACCAGATGGGCGTTGTGGCGTGCCCTCGACGCCCGTTGGCGAACCCGCGTCGCTTCTGGCGGACGCACCAAGTGGAATCGCATTCGCAACTGTCTCCCCAAGACTCACACCCAGGACGCCCTCTCCGTCGGCACAGTCGACGCCATCACCCGCCATCCCTCGCTCATGCTGGTAGTCGGCTGCACCGGACGAGGCACATACGCCCGCACCCGCACGGACAGGCACGGCTTCCCCCGCTTACGGCTGCCCCGGAAAAAGTTGGTTCACCGGTTCCAGACCGGGGACTTCGTCCGGGCAGTGGTTCCCACCGGCAAGAAGGCGGGAACTTATACGGGCCGCGTCGCGGTCCGCACCAAGGGCAGCTTCAACATCACCACCCGGCACGGCACTGTGCAGGGAATCCATCACCGGCACGTCATCCTCCTCCAGCGAGCTGACGGATACGCCTACACCACAGAGAAGGAGGCAGGGGCCTCCCCAGGCACACCCTCTGGGAAATCCGCCCCTCGCAGCACATGACCACCGCACCAGAACGACACAAGAACCTGCTCGACCCGGGCTTCGAACTGACCCTGCGTCCCATGCGCTACCCGGACTTCTACGAGCGCTACCGGGACGCGATCAAGAACACCTGGACCGTCGAGGAGGTCGACCTCCACTCGGACGTCACCGACCTGGCGAAGCTGTCGGCGGGCGAGCAGCACATGATCGGCCGGCTGGTCGCGTTCTTCGCGACGGGCGACTCGATCGTGTCGAACAACCTGGTGCTGACGCTCTACAAGCACATCAACTCCCCCGAGGCGCGGCTGTACTTGAGCCGTCAGCTCTTCGAGGAGGCAGTGCACGTCCAGTTCTATCTGACCCTGCTGGACACCTACCTCCCCGACCCGGAGGACAGGGCGGCCGCCTTCGACGCGGTGGAGAGCATCCCGTCCATCCGCGAGAAGGCCGAGTTCTGCTTCAAGTGGATCAACGAGGTCGAGAAGCTGGACAGCCTGCGGACCCAGGCCGACCGCCGCCGCTTCCTGCTCAACCTCATCTGCTTCGCGGCGTGCATCGAGGGGCTGTTCTTCTACGGTGCCTTCGCGTACGTCTACTGGTTCCGCAGCCGGGGTCTGCTGCACGGTCTGGCGACGGGCACCAACTGGGTGTTCCGCGACGAGACGATGCACATGAGCTTCGCCTTCGAGGTCGTGGACACCGTCCGCAAGGAGGAGCCGGAGCTCTTCGACGACCTGCTGCAGGAGCAGGTCACCGACATGCTCCGGGAGGCCGTCGAGGCCGAGCTACAGTTCGCGCGCGACCTGTGCGGTGACGGCCTTCCGGGCATGAACACCGACTCGATGAGGCAGTACCTGGAGTGTGTCGCCGACCAGCGCCTCACGCGCCTCGGCTTCGCTCCGGTGTACGGCTCCGAGAACCCCTTCTCCTTCATGGAGCTGCAGGGCGTTCAGGAGCTGACCAACTTCTTCGAGCGCCGGCCTTCGGCGTACCAGGTGGCCGTGGAGGGCTCGGTCGGCTTCGACGAGGACTTCTGATCCCTGCGGTGTCCCTGCTCGGCCTCCCTGAGCTGACGGTCGATGCGCCGGTCGCGCACGATGCCGATCACCGAGGGGAGGACGAGCAGGACCAGGATTCCGAGGACGAAGAGCATTGAGATCAGGCCTTCCAGCTGTGTCGTTTCCATGGACACCACTGTCGCGCCGATTGCTCCTTACCGTGAGTGGCAGTACTGCCGCACACCCTCGATTTCCTGCCAGATCGGGTGCACACTTGGCAGCATGCTGAACAACGTGGCCGTCGTTCTGCTCGACGGTGTGCACCCGTTCGAACTCGGTGTGGTCTGCGAGGTGTTCGGCCTCGACCGCAGCGACGAGGGGCTGCCGGTGTACGACTTCGCGGTGGTCTCCGCCGAGGCTCCGGGCGCGAGCCTCAGCACCCATGTCCCCGGGTTCACGGTCGCCACTCCGTACGGCCTCGACCGGCTGGAAGAGGCCGACCTGGTCGTCGTACCCGCCGGAAGCACCTATGCCGTACGCGAGTACCCGCCCGAGATGCTCGAAGCGCTGCGCCGGGCCGTGGACCGCGGGGCCCGGGTCCTGAGCGTCTGCTCCGGGGTCTTCGTGCTCGGCGCCGCCGGGCTCCTGGACGAGCGGCGCTGCGCCGTGCACTGGCAGCACGTGGACACGCTGGCCCGGCAGTACCCGCGGGCCAGGGTCGAGCCGGACGTGCTGTACGTGGACGAGGACCCGGTGATCACCTCCGCGGGCACCGCGGCCGGCATCGACGCCTGTCTGCACATCGTCCGCAAGGAGCAGGGCCCCGAGGTCGCCAACGCCATCGCCCGCCGCATGGTGGTACCCCCGCACCGGGACGGCGGCCAGGCCCAGTACGTCGAGCGGCCGCTGCCGCGCTCGCAGTGCGACACGGTCGGCGAGGTGCTCGCCTGGATGGAGCGCCACCTCGACGAGGAGGTGACCGTCGAACAGCTCGCCGCTCGCGCGCTCATGTCCCCGCGCACGTTCGCCCGCCGCTTCCAGCAGGAGACGGGCACGACCCCGTACCGCTGGCTGCTGCGCCAACGGGTGCTGCTGGCCCAGGAGTTGCTGGAGGCCACGGACGAGACCATGGACTTCATCGCGGACCGCACGGGGTTCGGGACCGCGGCCGCGCTGCGCCACCAGTTCGTCCGCTCGCTCGGGACGACCCCGAACGCGTACCGGCGCACGTTCAGGGGCACACAGGCCGCCTGAACGCGCGCCGCACGCTCAGCAGGGCACCGGCTCGGCAGCGGTGGTTCAGTCGTTCGCGACGACGGGGTACCGCGGCTCGTTCTCGGCCATCTGCCGCAGCGCGTCCTTGCGCTCGCGCTTGGAGAGCCGGTCGATGTAGAGGTACCCGTACAGGTGGTCCGTCTCGTGCTGGAGGCAGCGCGCGAAGTAGCCGGTGCCGCGCACCTTGATCGGGTTGCCCTTCTCGTCCTGCCCGGTGACCTCGGCGTAGTCGGGCCGGGCCAGCGGCGCGTACGCGGTCGGCACGGACAGACACCCCTCGTTGCTCTCGTCCAGCTGGCGCCGCTCGGCGGGCAGCTCGACGAGCACGGGGTTGCAGACCACGCCCACGTGCCGCTTGCCCTCGTCGTCCGGGCAGTCGTAGACGAAGACCTTCAGGTCGACGCCGACCTGGTTGGCGGCCAGGCCCACACCCTCGGCGGTGTGCTGGCTGGCGAACATGTCGTCGACCAGCTTGGCGAGGTCGTCGCCGAACTCCGTGACGTCCTTGCACTCCTTGTGCAGTACGGGGTTCCCGACGACCGTGATGGGCCGCGAGCTGCCGCGCCCGCGATAGGCCGCCTCACGCTCCCCCGCGTCGTCCTCACTGTCGATGACGAAGCCCTCGTCGTCCACGGGGAGCACGCCCACGTGCTGCTGATCGGTGTCCTGCTGCGCCATGACCGACGTAAGCCTTCCTCGGAAAACAGGGTTGTGATGCTGAACAGGGTACGGGGGGCACGCCCCCGGCAAGGGGCGCCCCCGACAGGGGCGCGGGGAACTGCGCGACAAGCCACGGACGGCCCGCAGCCTACGAACAACCCACGCAACCCCTAACAAACCTCTTCAAGATCCCGCCAGTCCCTGGAATCCGGACTGTCGGCAACCCACCCGTCCAGCAACCCCCGCACCAACGAGGCGGGGGCGGCAAGCCCACACTCCCGCTCAGGCACCCACAGCTGCCCGTCCGTCCGGTGCCCAAGGGGCCCCGGATGCCCCGGCTCACTGTGATCGTGCGGATCGAGATGCTCCCCGTCCCCCTCGTCGGACGGCATCCGGGACTCGGAACACATCCGGCAGAGCAGCCGGACCGACGACGACCAGTCCTCGGCGGCGAACCCCGCGTCGGCCGCCAGCCGCTCCAGGGCGTTCCGGTCGTCCTCGGTCTCCGCCTCCAGGAGCACCACCCAGGTCGGCACGGGAGAGGGCGCCCACAACTCGATCTCGTCGAACACGGGGTAGGAGTGGCCCGCGGCGGTCGTCCGCTCACCGTGGGGAACCCCGTCGTGCAGCACGACCTCGCCCCAGCGCCGCCCGGAGGACGGCAGCGGAATGGAGAGGACCTCGATGCGGGCGGGGTCCAGCCGCCGCCCCCACACGACCTCGGCCTCGCCCTCGGGCGACAGCCGTACGGCCGCGCTGCCGAGATCCATGCCCACCGGTTCGCCCGAGGCGGTGGCGCCGCCGGGCACCCGCAGTCCGTAGGCCTGCCAGGCCCGCCGCGCGAGCGGCCAGTCCTGCAGTGCGGTGGCCGCGATGCCGACGTTCCACCAATCAGGGGCCCCGGTCTCCCGGTCGAGCAGTGCCACGGCCCTCAGACCGGCCGCCCGCGCCTGCTCCCAGTCGTGCCGGAACTTGTGCAGCAGCGCGAGGTTGAACCACGACTCGGACAGCCAGGGCTCCAGGTCCGCGGCGCGCGTCAGCAGCGCACCCGCGTCCTCGTACCGGCCGTCTCCGATCAGCGTGAACGCACGGTCGGTGGCCTGCCGCCATGAGGCGGAGGGCCGGTGCCGTCCCTTGCCGAAGATCCTCACGATTCCCGCCTGCCAGTTCGTTGAAGAGCGTGCAGCCTCGGGCTGGACTGTGCCCCCTGATGTCCTCTTCCTCGCATCCAACCACGGACGGTCGGACGGGCGCTCATTACCCATGGGTTACCCAGCCAGGGGCAGCATAAGACTGCCCCTCGCCAGCACCCTGGCCAGCGACTCCACCACCTCGGGCTGATAGTCCCGGGCGGTGCCGAGCCTCAGCTCCTCCAACGCCTTGAGGGGCCCGCCGGGACCTGCTTCCCGGGCTTTCTCCTCGTACGCGTTGACCGCCCGTACGATTCTGGCGCTGACCGGCTGTTCGCGGTACGGGTCCGCCTGGCGCTCCACCACCACGGCCACCTCGGCGTCCACCCCGGTCTGACGCACCACGGCGCCACCGAGCAGAGCGATGCGCCGCTGGTCGTCGGGGGCGAGGGAGGCGGTGGCCCCCGCGGGAACGGGATCGACGAGGGACAGCTGACCGATGTCGTGCATCAGGGCCGCGTACTCCAGAACGGTCAGTTCGGGCTCGGAGAGCCCCAGCTCACGGCCGACGGCCCGGCTGAGCGCGGCCACGCGTCTGGCATGCCCCGCCGGGGTGTAGCCGGCGATCTCGGTGGCCCGGGCGAGGGAGGCGATGGTCTGGCGGTAGGTGGTCCGCACGGCCGCGTACCGCCGGAAGGACAGCTGGGTGAGCAGCAGCGGCAGGGAGAACACGGGCAGCGCCCACAGGCCGGCGACGGCGACCGCGAGCGCCATCACGGCACCGGTCGCGCAGACCGCCGACCCGATGCCGAGCGTGCCCCGCAGTTCGTCCCGCAGCAGCGGCCCGAACGGCCAGCGCGTCCGCGCGTGCGCCATGGCGGCGGCCAGGACGGCGTCCCACAGCGCGGACAGGACGAGCAGCGCGACGACGAGGGCCGCGTAGGTGGGTCCGTCCTCCGCCCACTCCCTCAACCTGCCCTGGTTGTAGAGGGGTTGGAAGCAGACGGCGGCGAAGGCGACGGTCAGCACGCGGCGCGTGAGGTGGTCGGCGGTGGGCCCGTGCCCCTTGGCCACGTGAGGCACGCACCCCAGCAACGAGGCCGCCACGACGACGGCCACGGTCTGCAGCACCCCGTGGTGGGTGGCCTGCCCGCCGTTCTCCCCCAGCAGCGCGTACGCCAGCGCCCCGGCCGCCCCGAGCGGCGCCGACTCCCGCTGCTCCGCCCCACCCCACCGGGCCAGCTCCCCGACGGCGATCAGCACCCCGAAGGCAAGCGCGACACCACGTTCGTCGACACCGTTCCAGAGGGTGACGCCAAGGGCGACGACCGCGAGAAGGGCGGCGGTGGCGCGGGCGAGGAGAAGCACGGGCAGGGGGCGCGACGGGTTCACGG
>NZ_JAPWHT010000429.1:0-8775 GCF_027270795.1 Streptomyces sp. ActVer | reverse complement strand
CCGCCCGGGCCCGAGCCGCGGCTGCCACGCCGTCGCGAACGACACGGGCGGCGCGGTGACGGCCGCCGCCACCCACAGCGGCGTCATCAACAGGTAGTAGCCGTCCTGGGAACGGGTCGCCAGATAGAACGCGCACCAGGGCAGGACGGCCGCCGCCGGACCGAGACGCCGTACGAACAGGACGAACAGCGCGAGCAGGGCCGCGGCCAGCAGCAGGCTCGCGTACGAGTACCAGACCAGCCGGCCGCTGCCGTCGGTGAGGTAGAGCGAGATGCCCACGAGACCCTGGCCGTGGACGACCGCGCCCTGGGTCAGGGGCAGCGCGATGCCGGAGAGCCAGTCGTGGGGCTGCCGCACGATGAAGTACGTGTTGATCAGCAGCCAGACCGTCGCGGTCGCCGCCCCGAACCGGCCCACGACACGGGCGGCCTCGCGCGGTCCCAGCTCCCCACGGCGCACGGCGTAGATCCCGGCCAGCAGGAACGGCGTGAGGAACCAAGGCAGTTGCTGCGCCGCGCACGCCGCCCCGAGACATGCCGCCCGCGCCAGACCGGCCGGACCGAGCCGGCCGCCCGCTCCCGTCCCCGGCCAGCGCACCACCACCGGCACGAGCAGAGCCAGCGCGACGACCGCCGGATAGCCGAGCCGCGCGTAGTCGGGGAGCAGCCCGAAACCGAGGCACACCAGAGTGGCCGCGGACCGCCAGGGGGCGGGCAGCAGCCACCACATCAGGACCGCGCTGACCAGCAGGGCACCGGTGCTCACCAGCGTCGCGGCCATCGCCCCGTGCCCCACCCCCACGAACGGCGCCGTGAGCAGCACGGACAAGGGCGGATAGCCGTACGTGAAGTCGTAGCCGCCGGTCGCCGTGGGCGTGAGCGCCACCCCGTGGCCGAACAGCCGGGGCCACGGCTGCCCGTAGACCGGGAGCCCGTGGGCGAGTTGCCGCGCGGCCTGCGTGGTGAGCAGGGCCTCGTCGCTGCCGCCGTGGTTCATGACGTACGTGCAGAGGGTGAGGGTGGCGGCTGTGACGAGGACGCACAGGTCGAGCCGGGCGAGCGAGCGGCCGCGGCGCACCACCAGGACCAGGACACCCGTCGTGAGGATCGACGCGTAACAGGCCGAGATGACCGCTGCCACGAGCGGGCGGTGGCTCGCGGCCTGCGCCCACACCGGACGCGTACCGATGAAGAGGCCGATGTCGGCGAGCAGGGTCAGGAGCCGGTGCCACTGCGCGGGTGTCCCGTCCGCCGGCGACACCTTCACGGGTGTCCGCAGACCGGCTGCCGAGGGCCTTGTCTCTGTCACGTACACGGCATCGGAAGCTAATGCGCGGTGGTGAGCACCGCGGTGCCCGTGGTGAAGAGCCCGGTGTGAGGCCGGTAAGAGCCCCAGCCGCAGGCCGCTCGGAGGGGAGCGTCCACCGACCCGAGCCATTCCCCGAGCCGCTCCTGAAGCCATTCCCCAAGTCGCTCCTCAAGCCCTTCCCGGAGCCGCTCCTGACGATCTGTCAGTAGACATCCCGGACGTACCGCTTGTCCGCCGCGAGTTGCTTCACGTACGCGGCGGCCTCGGTCTCGCTCAGGCCGCCGTGTGTGACGGCGATGTCCCGCAGGGCCCGGTCGACGTCCTTGGCCATGCGGGAGGCGTCTCCGCAGACGTAGAAGCGGGCGCCGCCCTGGAGCCAGGACCACAGTTCCGGCCCGTGCTCGCGCATCCGGTCCTGGACGTAGACCTTGGCGCGCTGGTCGCGGGAGAACGCCGTGTCCAGGCGGGTGAGGGTGCCGTCGTCGACGAAGGCCGTCAGCTCGTCCTCGTAGTAGAAGTCGGTGGCCCGGTGCTGCTCACCGAAGAACAGCCAGTTGGGCGCCCGGTGGCCGAGGGCCCGCCGCTGCTGGAGGAAGCCGACGAACGGCGCGACTCCGGTGCCGGGCCCGACCATCACCATCGGGGTCGCCGGGTCGGCCGGGGGCCGGAAGTGCGGGGAGCGCTGTACGAACACCGGTACCGGCGTGTCCGGTTCGGCGTCGGCGAGGAAGGGCGAGCAGACACCTCCGCGGACCTGGCCGCCGAGGTTCTCGTACCGCACGACGGACACCGTCAGCGACACGAGGTGCGGGTCGACGAGCGGGCTGGACGATATGGAGTACAGGCGCGGCTGGAGCCGCTTCAGGACCCCGGCCCACTCCTGTGCGCTCGCCCGTACGGGGTGCTCGGCGAGGACGTCGACGGCCTGCCGTCCCCAACTCCACTTGGCCAGCCCGTCCTTGTTGTCCGGGCGCAGCAGCCTCTTCAACTCCCGTTTGTCACCGGTCCGTTCGGCCACGAAGCGCAGCAGGTCCGGGGTGATCCTGGTGATGTCGAGATGGCGGCCCAGCGCGTCGGCCAGGGAGGTGTTGCCAACCCCGTTCACATCGACTGTCGTTGAGGCATCCAGCCCTGCCACCTCCAGCCATTCCTCCACCAGGGCGGGGGAGTTGACCGGCCGCACACCGAGCGCGTCCCCGGCCTCGTACGTCAGCGGGGTCTCGCTGTCCCGGGTGTCGAAGGTGAACCCGCGGACCTCCTTGCCCGCGCCGGGCAGGCTGAGCAGCCGATTGCCGGTGAGCCGGGCGGTGACGGGGGCGGGCTTCCGCGACACGGGAGGCGCACTCGTGCTCGGAGCCGGTGCGGGAGCGGGCGTCTGCCCCTGCTGACCGGGCACGAGCGCGGTGAGCACCTGGTCGAGCCAGGCCTGCGCGGAGGGCTCGTAGTCCGGCTCGCAGTCCGTACGCGGAGCGAGCCGCACCCCTCCCAACTCGTCCAGCCGCCGGTCGAGCCGGCGGCCGTGCCCGCAGAAGTCGTCGTACGAGGAGTCGCCGAGGGCCAGTACGGCATAGCGCACGCCGTCCAGTCGCGGCGACTCGGAAGTGGCCAGCGCCGACCAGAAACCGGAGCCGTTGTCGGGGGCTTCGCCGTCGCCGAACGTGCTCGTGATCAGCAGCAGGTCCGCCCCCGGCGGCAGCGCACGCGGGTCGGCGTCGTCCATCCCGAGGAGCGTCGCCCGGTGCCCGGTCGCGGTGATCCGCTCGGCCGCCGAGACCGCGAACTCCTCGGCGTTACCGGTCTGCGAGGCCCAGAGGACGACGACTTCGCGCAGGGGAGTGGCCGGGGCCCGCGGGGTCTCCGCGGCGCGCGAGTACATCCCGGCGAGGACACCGTTCACCCACAGGGCGTGGTCCGGACTGAAGGGGGCGTCCGGCGGCAGCACGGGCACACCGGGCGCTCCCGCGGGAAGCCCGGCGAGGAATCCGGTGAGGTACTGGCGTTCCTGGGCGGTGAGGACGGGGGGAGGGGCGGGGGTGAGTCCGAAGACGTCGCCGGCTCCTGCTGTTCGCGGGATCCCAGCCGACTCGGCCCCTCCGGCGCCACCGGCAGTCCCAGCCCCTCCGGCGTTTGAGGAGCGGGGGCCCGGGGGCAGCGCCCCCAGCGGAGTCCGGGGCAGCACCCCGCTCTCGGGAAGGTGCGGGGCGGGGGAGGAAACCCTCACCACCGAAACCGCGCACACCTTCAACTCCGGCTGAAACGACACAGGATCAACGGCGTCACTGGTGACGGCATTGACACTCAGATACTCCCCGAACAGGTCGTTCCAGTGGAACGGCGCGAACAGACACCCCACCTGCACCCGGTCCGTCACCACCGCGGGCAGCACGGCCCGCCCCCGCCGGGAGGCGACCTCGACCCTGTCACCGTCGGCCACGCCGAGCGCCGCGGCGTCCTCCGGATGCACCTCCACGAACGGCCCGGGATCGAGCTTGTTGAGCTTGGCCACCCGCCCCGTCTTGGTCAGCGTGTGCCACTGATGCTGAAGCCGCCCGGTGTTCAGCACGAAGGGAAAGTCGTCGTCGGGCATCTCGGCGGCGGGCAGATGCGGCCGGGCATGAAACACGGCCCGCCCACTGGCCGTGGGAAAAACAGGCCCCCCGCCCCCGGACTCCACATACCGGATCGGATTCCGGTCGCCGCCGTCCTCCTGCCCCGCCGGCCACTGCACCGACGTCTCCCGCAGCCGCTCGTACGTCACGCCCCGCAGATCCCACCCGGTCTTCGGGTTCCACGCGCGCTTGATCTCCTCGAAGATCTCCTCCGCGCTCTCGTACGAGAACCCCTTCTCGTACCCCATCGCGCAGGCGACCCGCGCGATGAGCTGCCAGTCCGCGAGCGCCTCGCCGGGTGGCTCGACGGCGGCCCGGGCGAGCGTGAGGTTGCGCTCGCTGTTGATGAGGACGCCCTCGGTCTCGGTCCACATCGCGCCGGGGAGGACGACATCGGCGTACGCGTTGGTCTCGGTCTCGGCGAAGACGTCCTGCGTGACGACGAACTCGGCGGCCTCAAGACCCTCGATGACGGTCCGGCGGTTGGCCACCGAGGCGACGGGGTTGGTGCAGATGATCCAGCAGGCCTTGATCTCGCCGTCGGCCATCTTCTGGAACATCTCGACCGTGCCCTTGCCGACCCCGTCCTTGCGGAGGGTGTCGGGCGGCAGCTCCCACAGCTCCTCCACGAAGGCACGTTCGTCGTCGACGAGCACGGACCGCTGCCCGGGCAGACCGGGTCCCATGTACCCCATCTCGCGGCCACCCATGGCATTGGGCTGCCCCGTGAGCGAGAAGGGCCCGGAACCCGGGCGACAGATCGCACCGGTGGCGAGATGCAGGTTGACCAGCGCGTTCGTGTTCCACGTGCCGTGTGTGGACTGGTTGAGCCCCATGGTCCACAGGCTCATCCACTCGCCCGCTTCGCCGATCAGCCGCGCGGCCTCGCGGATGTCGGCCTCCGGGATGCCGGTGGTCTCCGCGGCGACCGCGGGCGGGTAGTCGGCGAGGAAGCCGGGCATGTCCTCCCAGCCCTCGGTGCGGGCCGCGATGAAGCCGGGATCCGTGTGCCCGTTCTCGTGGAGCAGGTACAGCAGCCCGTTCAGCAGGGCCAGGTCCGTACCCGGCCTGATCCGGAGGAACAGATCGGCCTTGTCGGCGGTGGCGGTGCGCCGCGGATCGACGACGATCACCTTCGCGCCCGCCGACTTCACCCGGTCCATCATCCGCAGGAACAGAATCGGGTGGCAGTCGGCCATGTTCGAGCCGATGACGAGGAAGACGTCCGCCTTCTCGAAGTCCTGGTACGAGCCGGGCGGCCCGTCGGCCCCGAGCGACAGCTTGTATCCGGCGCCCGCACTCGCCATGCACAGCCGTGAGTTCGACTCGATCTGGTTCGTCCGTACGAAGCCCTTGGCCAGCTTGTTCGCCAGGTACTGGGCCTCCAGGCTCATCTGCCCCGAGACGTAGAAGGCGAAGGCGTCGGGACCGTGCTCGTCGATGACCGCCCGCAGCCGTCGCGCGGTCTCGGCGATCGCCGCGTCCACGGGCGCCGGCACCGGCTCCGCCCCGCGGTCGTCCCGTACGAGGGCGGTGGTCAGCCGTCCCGGCGCGGCGAGCATGTCGGCCGTGGTCGCGCCTTTCGTGCACAGCCGGCCGAAATTCGCGGGGTGCGCCTTGTCCCCGGACGCCTTCAGGACCGTACGCCGTCCGTCGGGGCCCATCCCGATGTCGAGGACCATGCCGCAGCCCACACCGCAGTACGAGCAGACCGTGCGCACCTGCGACGTGGGGGTGGTGGCGCTCACACGCTGCCTTTCTCCGGCCTCTCCGAGGGGAACCTCGGTCCATGAGCGTACGAATTGCCCGTTACGCCTGTGTCACGTGGCGCGATCATGAGGAGTTACACGCGCCACACAGCCGCCGTCGGCGAGGTGTGAGGCGACCCGGCGGTGGGGCGGGGGTGTGAGGGGACGCATAGGGGTGCGGTCCGCTGCGGACCGTGTCGCATTGGGCCGAACGGGTGATCATGCGCAAGAATTGCCCGGTGCAGGCAATCAGTGCGAGTCAGGTCGGGGGTACCGGTGAACAGCCACGACGTCACCGATGAACAGTGGGAAGGACTCGCCCAGGTCGTACCGCTGCGTGGTCGCGACGCCTGGCCCTCGGCGGTAGGCCACCGGGCGATACCGGAGGCGGAGACCGAGGCGCGACGCCGTTTCGTGGTGCTCCGGGTCAATGTCTTCGCGGACGCCCGGGAGGTCGCCGAGACCCTGATGGCCGGCATCCCGGTCCTCCTGGACCTCACCAGCGCCGAGACGGACGTCGCCAAGCGCGTACTCGACTTCAGTACGGGTGTCGTCTTCGGCCTCGCGAGCGGGATGCACCGGGTCGACCGGAACGTCTTCCTGCTCACGCCGCCCGGAACCGAGGTGCGGGGGCTGATGGAGGGGGCGGGGATTCCCGGGGTGTGACGCGCAGGGTGTGACTCCGGGGTGTGATTCCGCGGGGTGGTTCCTCACGGTCGGTGTCGGTCGGGGGTGTCAACCCTCGATCCGGTCCCCCGTTCGTAGGAAGGTTTCGCGGACGAAACGGTTCCGCCTGGTCGCGGAGCCCTACCGTCCGGATATGACCGTGTCATCTCTCGGATCCCGCGCGGAGGCCGAGTCACGTCCGGACCGGCCGAGCGTCACCGAACTGCGGCTCGCCGCGTTCGCCGCGCACCGCCGCGCCGGATTCCCGCTCGGACCGCTCAGCCTCTTCGCCGGCCCCAGCGGCAGCGGCAAATCCAGTGCCCTGCGGGCGTACGAGGCACTCGCCCGGCTCGGCGGCGGCGCCGAACTGGACGAGGTGTTCCCGGATCCGGTCGCGTGCGTGCCGGAGCGGGCCCGTCCCGACGCCCAGCGGCGGCGCGGCTTCCGCATCGGCTGCACGGCGGACGGCCCCGAGGGTCCCGTACGGCTCGACGTCGCCGTGCAGGCCGAGCCCGAACTGCGCATCGTGGGCGAGCGGTTGACGGCGGGCGGGCTGACCCTGCTGGAGACCGCGCTGCGCGACCCGAGCCGACGTTCCGTGCAGGCGGCCTGGCACACGGCGGGCTCGTCCCCCGTGACCCGGGCGCCGCTGCCCGACGACCGTCTCGGCACACCGCTCCTGCCGCTCCGCGTCGCCGGGAAGACGGACGGCCAGCGCCAAGTCCTCGCCGCCGCCGAGCAGATGGTCGTCGCCCTGCGGTCGGTCTTCGCCTGCGATCCGCTGCCCCGCTCGATGCGCACGGCGGTGCCGCTCGGCGCGGGACGGCTGCTGCGCGGCTGCGGCAACCTCGCCGAAGTGCTGTGGCGTACGAGGTCGGAGTGCGGGCGCCGGCACGGGCTGCTGGTCGACGCGGTGCGCGCGGGATGCGCGGGGCCGGTCCACGACCTGCTGGCCGGGCGGGCGCTCGGCGGGATCGACGGGACGGTACGGGCGCTGCTGGACCGGGGCGACGGGCTGCGCACACCGCTCGGGCGGCTGGGGGACGGGGAGTTGAGGTACCTCGCGCTGTCCCTGGTGCTGCTCACCGGGCCGGGCGTGCTGGAGGTCGACACGGCGGGGGAGGTGCCTGCCGCACTGCAGACGCTCACCGTCCTCGCCGACGGCTTCGACCGCGATCTGGACGTACGGCAGCGGGAGGGGCTCGTACGGCTGGCGGCGCGGATGTGCGAGCGCGGGCACATCCGGCTGGTGGGGGCCGTGAGCGACGCGTCCTGGGCGGCGGGGGTGGGCGGAGTGACGGTGGTAGACCTTGAACCGTGACCGAACTTGATGTGCCGAAGTTGCAGCGCAGGCTGGCCGAGTTCGCGGCGGCGCGGAACTGGCAGCAATACCACACGCCCAAGAACCTCGTCGCCGCGCTCAGCGTGGAGGCGTCCGAACTCGTCGAGATCTTCCAGTGGTTGACGCCCGAGGAGTCGGCCCGGGTGATGGAGGACCCGGAGCGGGCCTCTCGTGTGACGGACGAAGTCGCCGACGTGCTCGCGTACTTGCTGCAGGTGTGCGAGGTGCTCGGTATCGATGTCCTTGAGGCGCTCGATGCGAAGATCGACCGGAATGAACGGAGGTTTCCGGTGGGGGAGGGGTCGTGACCGTCCGCTTGTTGCCCATGAGGCGCCCCCGAAAAGGGACTTGAAGACCCCGTTTGTCACTCTCCGGAGTTATTGATCTGTCCACAATCAATTCCGTGTCCACAGATTTCAGGCTTCCTCTGGCTTTTCGTCCCGAAGCACTTCACTCTGGGTAGTGGACAGGCGGAGTTCGGGCAGGCGTGTGAAGAGCGCGTCGGGACAGACGGGGTCAGCGCATGGACGCGGTGCGGCTCATCGGCGCGAGCAGGTGTGCCCTGATGGGGAGCGCGGACGCTCCCGGGATCATGGCGGAGGCCTGGCAGGCGCAGGCCCTCGCCCAGGCGATAGGCAGTCGGCTGGCGGTGTCCGGGCCGCCTGAATTACGGGGCGAGGCGCTGGGGTTGACCGAGTTGGCGGGGCGGGGGTGTGGCGTGCTGGGCGCGCCCGTGCTCGACGTGGGGAGGCTGCGGGCCGCCCAGCTCACCGAGCTCGGCGATGCGCGTCTGGCTCTTCTCGACCTCGGCGGGCTCCTCGGCGAGGTCGGGATAGCCCTCGTCGGCATAGCCTGCGCCGCCAGCGACGAGGGGACGTACTGGCAGTGCATGGAAGCGATCGATGCCGCGGACGAGTCCCGCGACCGGGTGCTGGAGATGCTCCGAAGACTCGCGGTACGGGATCAGGGGGCGGCGGCGGGGTAGGGGGTTTCTTCGCCCCCGCCGCCCCTGCCCATTCCCGTCACTTACTCGGGGGCTCCGCCCCCAAACCCCCGCTCCTCAAACGCCGGAGGGGCTGAGTTTCAGTGGGGGTCTGGGGGC
>NZ_JAPWHT010000428.1:0-8779 GCF_027270795.1 Streptomyces sp. ActVer | reverse complement strand
CACGGTCAGCGCGGGGCAGCGGGCGGGCACGAAGTCGTGGGCGCCGATCTCGGCGTGCCGCTCGGCGTCGTCCCAGGCCGCGGCGGCGAACCGGCGCAGCGCCATCGCGACATGGAGATAGCTGAGGAAGCCGACGTGTTCCGCCCGGTCCGCCAGCGCCATACCGGGTGCCAGGAAGCGGTCGGCCTCGGTGAATTCCAGGCGTTGGAGCAGCGTCCAGATGAGGTTGGCGTACGAGCGGCAGGCGTGCTCGACCTCGCCCGCGGCCAGCGCGACCTTCAGGCTCTCCTCCAACTGGGCGCGGCCCAGCGGGTCGCCGTCGCGCCAGCGGGCGGAGCCGACGTTGTTGAGGGCGTGCGCGAGGATCGCGTCGTCGCCGGTGCGGCGGGCCAGGGCGATGGCCCGCTCGCCGAAGTCGATGGCCAGGGTGGTGCGTTCGGAGAGCATGTGGAGCTGTGAGGTGTTGCTGAGGGCGAGCGCGAGCAGCCGGTCGTCGCCCGCGTCCTCCAGTACGGCGATGGCCTCGCGCGCGGCACACTGTGCCTCGTCGGCGTTGCCCGCCCACCAGTGGATGCGGGACAGCCAGCGCAGGTCGGCGCCGAGCGCCCGGGTGTCGCCGAGGAACCGGCGCAGCGCCACCGCGTCCCGTTCGGCGTCGACGGCGGCCGCGGAGTCGGCGATGGTGTAGCTCTCGACGGCGAACCGCTCCAGCAGGTCGGCGAGTTCGGCGGCCTCGAACCGGTCGCGCTGTCGCAGGACGAGCCGCAGGTGGGCGGCGGCCTCCCGGTGGGCGCCCGCGCCGGAGGCGTCCCGGGCGGCGTCGGGACCGTACCGTGCGATGGCCTCCTGGTCGCCGGCTTCCGCCGCGTGGTGGACGACACGGGCGGGGTCGGAGCCGGGCTTCGCGACGAGCGCGGCGAGGACGTGGCGGTTGAGTTCGATGCGCCGTGCGGCGGGCAGCGAGTCGGCGACGGCCCGGCGGATCAACTCGTGCCGGAATCCGGCCCGTTCGGGCGTCACGGTGAGCAGTCCGCGCTGTTCGGCGGCGGCCAGTTCGGCCACGCCGTCCGTGAACAGCGCGTCGACGAGGGGCCGTTCGACGGCGGACGGGACCATGGCGAGCTGCTCCAGCGCGTCGCGGGTGCGGTCGTCCAGGCCGCGCAGCCGGGCGAGGACAGCGTCGACCACGGTCGGCGGGACCCCGCCGGTGCCGCCGGCCGCCACTACTTCGGCGACGAAGAACGGGTTGCCCGAGGTCACCTCGTACACCTCTGCCGGGTCCAGGCGGCTCACCGCGCTCAACTGCCGCACGGCACCCGCGGAGAGGCGGGACAGCGGGAGGCGGTGCACGCGTTCGGCCCGGGAGACCTGGCCCAGGAGGTGGTGCAGGGGGTGGCGGCGGTCCAGTTCGTCATCGCGGTAGGTGAGGACCAGGAGGGCCGGGAGGCGTTCCACCCGGTGCACCAGGAACCGCAGGGCGTCGAGCGAGGCCTCGTCGGCCCAGTGCACGTCCTCGACGACGAGGACCGCCGGGTGCGGGGCGGCGGTCAGCTCCGCCCGCAGGGCGTCGTACACCCGGGGCCGGTCGCCGCCCGTCGTGAGAGCCCGGGCCAGTTCGGCGCCGACGCTGCCGACGAGATCGCGGAAGGGGCCGAGCGGCCGTCGCGTCGCGAGGTCGTCGCACTCCCCCACCAGGACGCGGGCCTTCTCCGGCAGCACGGCCGGCATGGCCTTCACCAGGCTCGACTTGCCGATACCCGCCTCGCCGAAGACGAGCGCCACCGAACCGGCTCCATCGGCCGCGTCCCGCGCGGCGACGGCCAGTCGGTCGAGCTCGTCGTCTCGTTCGAGGATCCCCCAATCCACGGTGTGATTCTGGCACGCGCCGGGCCGTTCCGGTCGGTCGCGACCCACTTCACCGGGCGGGGACGCGGACGGCGGCGCCTTCCGGCCCGGCCGGAGACACCGGTCCGCGACCTCACCACCCCCAGCGGCATCGACGGCCACACCGTGCACGCCTCTTGAAGCCCGACAGGCGCTCTGCATAGGATCGTTCACAGTCGAATGAATCGTTTCAAACACCCTCATCACTTCGTCACCCGCATCCGTGCACGCATGTACGCAACCAAGGGGCCCCAGATGACCAAGGGTTGGAACCGCCGCGCCTTCCTCCGCACCTCCGTCGCCGGAGCGGGCGCCTCAGCCGCTCTGGGTTCCGGGGCCGTCGAGACCGCCACCGCGTCTGCGGGGACGGCCGCCGACGCCTCGGGGGCCGGCCGGCTGCGGATCGAGCGCACAACCGTCGAGTACGCCGAGACACTGCTCGGCACCGAGGTCGAAAAGCCCAGACTGACCTGGGAGTTGGCCGCCGAGGGGCGCGGGGCCCGGCAGACCGCGTACCAGGTCAGAGTGGCACTGAGCGAGAAGGGTCTGCGTCAGGGGCGGCGCACGGTCTGGGACTCCGGGCGCGTCACGTCGGACCGTACGGTCGGGATCGTGTACGACGGCCCCGCTCTCCATCCGCGCACCCGCTACCACTGGCACGTCAGGGTGTGGGACGGCGAGGGCCGGCCGTCGGCGTGGAGTGCGCCGCGCTGGTGGGAGACAACGTTGTCCAAAGATGCCTGGAAGGGGTTCTGGATCGGCGCGGAGGCGGCGCCGGAGCCGCCGAAGTTCACCGGTGCGTCCTGGATCTGGTCACCCGGCTCGACCTCCAACAGCGCGCCCGCCGGGCCCCGTTGGTTCCGCGGCGCGCTGACGCCGGCCGCGGGCACGGAGATCCGGAAGGCGACGCTGCTCGCCACGGCCGACGACGACTTCACCCTGTATCTCGACGGTGAGCGGGTTGCGCACCAGCCCGAGCAGACCGACGCCTGGCGGCAGGGCCATCTCGTCGACGTCACCGAGCAGGTGCGGGCCGCCGGGTCCGGGCCGATCGTGGTCGCCGCGCTGGCGACGAACCGCGGCAACGCCTCCGTCAACCCCGGAGGACTGCTCGTACGGCTCATCGTGGAGACCGGATCGGACACGGTCGAACTGGTCACGGGTGAGGGGTGGCGCTCAGCCGAGAGTGAGCAAGAAGGCTGGCAGCGGCCGGAGTTCGACGACAGCGGGTGGCCCGAGGCGGCCGTGCTCGCGGCGTACGGCCAAGGGCCTTGGGGCAACGGTGTGTCGATCGCGGCGACCGAGCAGCCGGCTCCGCTGCTGCGACACGAGTTCGCCGTGCCGAAGCCCGTGGCACGCGCCCGGCTCTACATCAGCGGCCTCGCCTACTACGACGCCGAGATCAACGGCAGACGCGTCGGCCGCCAGGTCCTCGACCCGGGCTTCACCGACTACGACGAGACCGTGCTGTACGCGGTGCACGACGTGACGGACCACCTCCGGCGGGGCACCAACGCGATCGGGGTGACCCTCGGCCGCGGCTTCTTCGGTATGACGACACCGAACGTGTGGAACTGGCACCTTCCTCCGTGGCACGGCGAGCCGCGGCTCATCGGCCAGTTGGAGATCGACCACCCGGACGGTACCCGCACCACGATCGCCACGGACGACCGGTGGCGGATCACCGAAGGCCCGACCCTCTCCAACTCCCTGTACGCGGGAGAGAGTTACGACGCGCGCAAGTCGCCCGGAGCAGCCTGGTCCCGCCCCGGATTCGACGACAGCGGCTGGGGGAAGGCCAAGCGGCAGGCGGCCCCGAAGGGCACCCTGCACGCGCAGCCGCACGATCCGATCGAGATCGTCGAGACCGTACGCCCGGTCGCCGTCGAGGAGTTGAGCGAGGGCGTGTACGTCGTCGACATGGGCCGCACGATGGCCGGCTGGACACAGTTGACCGTACGGGCCGGCGCCGGGACGACCGTGCGCCTGATCCACGGGGAGAAACTGAAGTCCGACGGGAGCGTCCACGCCGAGACCGGGCACGTGCCGGGCCGGTTCCAGACCGACGAGTACGTGTGCGCGGGCGGCGGCGCCGACGAGGTGTGGGAGCCCAAGTTCTCGTACAAGGGCTTCCGTTACGTGCAGATCAGCGGGCTGCCCGCGAAGCCGAAGCCGTCTCAGGTGCTGGGCCGGGTCGTCCATACGCGCGTGGCGGAGACGGGTACCTTCGCGTGTTCCGAGCCGTTCTACGAGCGGTTGGAGGCGGCGATGCGGCGCACGGTCCTCAACAACCTGCACGGCATCCCGACGGACACACCGATGTACGAGAAGAACGGCTGGACCGGTGACGCACAGCTGGGTGCGCCCGTGATGACGTACGCGCTCGGCGTGCACCGCTTCCTCTCCAAGTGGCTCGGTGACCTGAAGGACAGTCAGAACACCGACGGGCAGCTGCCGGTGATCGTGCCGAGCGGCGGCTGGGGCTACGGCGACCTCGGTCCGTCGCCGGAGTGGACGACGGTGTACCCCTTCCTGCTGCGGGAGATGTACCGCGTCTACGGGGACGAGCGGCTGGCGCGCGACCACTGGACGCCGCTGACCCGCTACCTGGACTGGGAGATCTCCCGGCTCAAGGACGGGCTCGCGGTGACCGCCCTGGGCGACTATCTGCCGCCGGGGTACGGCGGCAACCCGCCCGAGGACACCCGGCTGACCGCGACGGCGTATCTGCACCGGGCGCTCACGGGCACGGCGGAGCTGGCCGACCTGCTGCGCGACGCCGAGGTCGCGGACCGCTACCGCAGGGCCGCCGGCGGGCTCAAGGAGGCGTTCAACGCGGCCTTCCTGGGCCCGGACGGCCACTACCGCACGGCGAAGGACCCCGACTACCGCCAGACCAACAACTGCATTCCGCTCGCCTTCGGGCTGGTCCCGCCGGGCGCCCGGGCCACGGTCGTCGACTCACTCCTCGCCGACATCGAGCAGCGCGGCAACCACCTCAACACCGGCGCTCTCGGCACGAGTGTGCTGTTGCGGCAGCTGTCCGCACAGGGCCATCCCGAGGTGGCGCACGCGATCGCCACCCAGCGCACGTACCCGAGTTGGGGCTACTGGTTCGACAACGGCGCCGACACCATGTGGGAGATGTGGCCGCTCGACTCGCGCTCCCGCGACCACTACTTCCAGGGCACGGTCGTGCAGTGGCTGTACGAGAACGTGGCCGGACTGCGCCCCGGAGACGCGGGCTACCGGACCTTCACGGTCCGCCCGGACGGCCGTACGGGCGTGAACTGGGCCCGCACCTCGGTCCGCACGGTGCGGGGCGAGGCCTCGGCGGCATGGTCGGTCGTGGACGGTTCGACACGGCTGTCGGTGCGGGTGCCGGTGGGTTCGACGGCCGAGGTGTACGTGCCCGCGGCGAGCCGTTCGGCCGTGAAGGCGCCGGGCGGGGCGGGGTTCGTGCGGGTGGAGCCGGGGTTCGTGGTGTATGAAGTGGCGCACGGCGGCTGGGAGTTCGTGGCCCGGGGCCGGGCCGCCGGGTGACGTGAGACGGCGGCGAGAACGGGGGCCGGCGACCGCGGCCGGCCCCGGACCGAGAAGGGCATCAACGTGCAGCTCAACACCCGTGCGTGGGGATCCGGCGACAAGAGCGCCGTGCTCGTCCACGGCATCATGTCCGACTCCCGCACCTGGCGGCGGGTCGGACCGGCGCTCGCCGAGCGCGGGTACCAGGTGGTCGCGGTGGATCTGCGCGGGCACGGTGCGTCGCCTCGCGGCGAGTACAGCCCCGCGCTCTTCGCCCGCGACCTCGTGGACACGCTGACCGGGCGCGCCGACGTGGCCATCGGGCACTCCCTGGGCGGGCTCGCGCTCTCGCTGGCCATCGACCGGCTGCGGCCGTGCCGGGCGGTGTACTGCGACCCGGTCTGGGCGACGTCCGCGCCCGACGGGCGGGTGGACGCGGCCGCGTTCGTCGAGGGCAAGCACGCGACCCGGGAGCACATCGCCCGGCTCAACCCCCGCTGGGACGAGGCCGACGTCGACGTCGAACTCGCCACCCTCGCGGACTGGGACCCCGGCACGGCCCACTTCCTCGGCGGCCGCCCCCTGCTCGGCTTCCTTCCCACCCAGCCGGTGGTCCCCTCACTGGTCCAACTCGCCGACCCGAGCTTCCTCATCGGCCCCGAGGACGCCGCCCACCTACGAACGAACCACTTCGAGGTCCGTACGGTCCCCGGCGCGGGCCACACCATCCACCGGGACGACTTCGACGGCTTCATGAAGTCGTTGGAGGGCTGGATCTGACGTAGGAGCAATTGACGTACACGGAGCGGCAGTTGGAACCAGCGGCGCCGCCGTTCTAGGACGCCGTGCGGGATTCCAGGTCGTTGCGGGTGTCGTTGCCGTAGACGCCTGATTCGTCGCCCCGGATGCCGTACCAGAGTTGGAAGCGGGCCACCGCCGCGGTGAGTGTGGCGTCGTAGAGGCCGGTGGCCGTGCCGCCCTCGTAGACGTTGGGGATGCGGAGGAGTCGTTCCTGGAGGTCGCTCACCTCCGGTCCGCTGTCGCCCTCGCGGAGGGTGCCTGCGCCGTCGGGGTCGGGAGCGGCGGCGGGCTGGGACGGTGCCGGGGCCGATGACGCGGCCGGGGGCGGCGCCTGTGCCTTGTCGTCGGTGGCGTCGCGGTCCCAGGTGAGCAGAAGAGCCGCGCTGAATCCCGCCAGGGCGGCGGCCACCGCGGCGATGGCGATCGCCGTGCGGCGGAACAGGGACGTACGGCCGTGCGCCGTCGTGCGGGCGACCCGGCGGCCGCGTGTGTCGCCCTGATCGTGGCCTTCGTCGCTGCCGAAGTCGACGATGTACGGCGGCAGTTCCTGGGTGTCGTCCTCCGCCGTCCGAGGCAGTGCGGCGGTGTACTCCCCCGGGACCGCGACGACTTCGTACCCGTCGTCCGGGTCGCGTTCCCTCTCCTGGACCTGCCTCACGAGCTCCGACAGGGCTCCGGACCGGCGCCGGCGCATGACGTGGGTCGGTTCCAGCGCCGACCGGTTCGGTGGCAGTTGTGGGTCGGACGGTGTCGACAACCTGCTCTCCCTCCGGGCGGTACTGAGGAGTGATACGGGTACCCCCGCCCGGAAGTTCAACAGCGGCCCGCCGAGTTGATCGCCCCGAGGCGGGGCGACGCCCGGACGGGGCGGTTCTCGACGGGACCGCTGCCTGTTCAAGCCGCCGGCCGGGTGGGCTCCTCCGCACATCAACACGTCATACCGGCGGATCCGCACGTCAGTGCGTCGTACCGGTGGGGCCCACCCGGCTCCCGTCAGCGGTTCATCAGCGCGAACACGCCCCAGCCCAGGTACTCACGCTGGTAGCGCACGTGGCGCACGGGTCCGGTGGCGAGGTCCTCGCGCATCTCGTCCGCCATTTCGTCGTCCGGGTGCGCGTCCAGCCAGCGCCGGGTGTTGAGCCACTGCGCGGCCACGTACCGGTCCCAGCTGTCCTGGTCGGCGAGGACCATCTCCACCACGTCGCAGCCGAGCCTGCCGAAGAGTTCGAGCAGCTCGGGGAGCGGGCGGTAGTCGTCCTTCGTGGTGGCGTAGCAGCCCTCGACGGTGGCCTGGTCCTGGGGCTCGCGCCGCCAGTACGGCTCGCCGATCAGCATGATCCCGCCGGGGGCGAGGCTCCGCCGGAGCAGTTCGACGGTTCCGGCCGCCCCGTCACCGATCCAGGTGGCGCCGAGGCAGGCCGCGACGCCGACAGGTTCGTCGGCGACATGGCCCGTCGCGTCCCCGTGCCGGAAGGCGACGCGGTCGGTGACCCCGAGCTCCGTGGCCCGCGAGCGCGCCGCGGCGAGGAACTCGGTACTGATGTCCACTCCGGTGCCGGTCACCTGGTGCTCGCGCGCCCAGGTGCACAGCATCTCGCCGCTGCCGCAGGCGAGGTCGAGCACGCTCGTCCCGGGTGCCAGGCCGAGAGCCCGGCCCAGGGTGGCCAGCTTCTCGCTGGTGAACGGGTTGTGAATGCGGTGTCCGCTCTCGCGGATGGTGAAGCTACGTGGAAGATCCACTTCTGGGATTCCTTCGGTCCGAGGAGGTCGTGGTGGCTGAAGTACGCAGCACGTCGTACGCGGCCGCGCTCATCCGGACCGTCATCTCCAACACCTCTTTCGGTAGGCACACCATCACTCGGACCGGCCGAGGCTAGATCCGCCCGTCCGGCCCTGTCCAACAGTTTTTTGCCGCGTCGGCAACAAAGGGCAGGCCATTGAATGACAATGAAAATGATTGTCGATAACGTGTGCGTCGGTCACGCCGTCCGCGCCCCGCCATGGGGTGCCCCCGGCGTGCCCGGAACCTCAACCGACGTGCGCGAAAGGGGAGTTGTGGCTCATCTGTTGGTGGTCGAGAGCTGGGTCGGGTCGATGAGCAGACTGCTGCCACGGGCGATCCGGGAGGGCGGGCACGAGTTCACGTTCCTCACCCGCGATCTGCACCACTACCTGCGCTCCGCCCCGGAGGGCACGGCCCACCCCCTGCTCGCGGCCCGAAATGTACTGACCGCCGACACGAACGACGTCGACACCCTGCTCCCGGAGATCGAGCGCCTGCACGGGGTCCTCGGATTCGACGGAGTGGTCACCTCCTGCGACTACTACCTGCCGACCGTGGCCCGGATCGCCGCCCGGCTGGGGCTCCCCGGCCCCACGCCGGAATCGGTGGAGAACGCCTGCCGCAAGGACACGACCCACCGTGTCCCCGGCGAGGCCGGCGTTCCCGGCCCGCTCTTCGCCGTCTGCGCCGACCGGGCCGAGGCGGAGGAGGCCGCGCGCCGCCTCGGCTTCCCGCTGGTGGTCAAGCCGGTCGACCTGTGCGCGGGCATGCTGGTGCGGCGCGGGG
>NZ_JAPWHT010000427.1:0-8781 GCF_027270795.1 Streptomyces sp. ActVer | reverse complement strand
GCCTTGCCCACCGACTGGAGTACGGCCCGCAGTCCGGACATCGGGAGCCCTACCCCGACGATGAGGGCGACGGACAGGGCGAGCGGCCGGGCCCCGCGCATCGCGAGATCGTTGACCGTGCCGTGGACGGCGAGGGATCCGATGTCACCGCCGGGGAAGAACAGCGGGCTGACCACGAAGCTGTCGGTACTGATCACCAGGTCCGGATGGCCGGGAAGGAGCGCGGCGTCCTCCAGCGGGCCGGACCGGCCGTCCAGGGCGGGCAGGACGAGCGTGTCGAGGAGCTCGGCGGTGAGGCGTCCTCCGGCGCCGTGACCGAGCAGGACGAGTTCGTCCTCGTGGCGCGGGGCGGGGCATTCGATGTTCATGGCGCGTCCCTGAGGTCCGAGGTACGTCCGGCGGAGTGGAAGGCGGCGCAGGTGCCCTCGGTGGAGACCATGGGCGCGCCGAGCGGATGACGGGGGGTGCACCGGGTGCCGTATGCCGTGCAGTCGGTGGGCAGCCGGGCGCCGGTGAGGATGGCACCCGCGATGCACTCGGGGTCCTCGGAGGGCCGCAGACTGCCGACGTCGAAGCGGCGGGCGGCGTCGAACCGCGCGTACGCGTCGGCGAGTTCGAGGCCGCTGTCCGGAAGGGACCCGATACCGCGCCAGGCCCGGTCGGTGACGCGGAAGACCCGGCGCATCGCCTCCTGGGCATCGGTGTTGCCGGAGTGGCGCACGGCCCGCGCGTACTGGTTCTCGACCTCGTGCCGGCCCTGTTCCAGCTGCGCCACCGCCATGAGGATGCCCTCCAGCAGGTCGAGCGGTTCGAATCCGGTGACGACGATCGGCACGTGGTGGCGGGCGGCGATCGGCTCGTACTCCCGCCAGCCCATGACCGCGCAGACGTGCCCGGCTGCCAGAAAGGCCTGCACCTCGCAGTCGGGGTCGTCGAGCAGGGCGGTCATGGCGGGCGGTACGAGCACGTGGCTGACCAGGACCGAGAAGTTGGCCAGGCCCAGGCGGGCCGCGTGCAGGACCGCCATGGCGTTCGCGGGCGCCGTCGTCTCGAATCCCACGGCCAGGAACACCACTTCACGATCCGGGGACTCCCGCGCGATGCGGACCGCGTCCATCGGTGTGTACACGACGCGGACGTCGGCGCCCCGCGCCCGCAGCGCCAGCAGATCGGTGTCCGAGCCCGGCACCCGCAGCATGTCGCCGAAGCTGGTGAAGACCACACCTGGCCGGGCGGCGATCGCCATGGCCCGGTCGAGGGTTTCCAGCGGCGTGACGCACACCGGGCAGCCGGGGCCGTGGATCATCCGTATCCCCGCGGGCAGCAGCTCGTCGATGCCCTGCCGGACGAGGGTGTGGGTCTGACCGCCGCACACCTCCATGATCCGCCAGGGCTTCGTCGCGGTTGTCCGCAGCTCGTCGAGGAGGCGGCGGGCGAGCACGGGATCGCGGTACTCGTCCAGGTACTTCACGTCGCCTCACCCCGTAGGCCGGGTCCGGTCAGGTGGCACCGCACGTCGTCGACGCCTTCGACAGCGCGAACCAGCCGGGCGGCCACCGGTGCGAGCGAGGGGCACACCAGGGGCACCACGTGGCGCCGGATCTCCTCTGCCGGCTCTTCGTCGGGCTGCAGGAAGACCTTGAGCAGATCCGAGCGGCCGACGACGCCGCGCAGGCCGCCCGTTCCAGCGACGACCGGCAGCCAATCGACCCGGTGTTGTGCCACGGTCCGCGCGGCCCGGATGAGGGTGGCGTCGGCATGGACGGTGACGGCGGCGGGTGCGGGCATGAGCTCCTCGGCGGTGACCGAGCCCGCCTTGACGATCTCCTTGAAGGTCGCCCCCGGTCCGACTGCGACGACGGTCTGCGTCATCACGTCGCCGAAGAGGTGCGGGCTGCCGTGCATGATCCCCTCCTCGGGGGCTCAGATGCGGTCGACGGTCAGGTCGAGGAAGTGGGTGGCGCAGGAGATGCAGGGGTCGTGGTTGCGAATGGCCCGCTCGCACAGGTGCGTCAACTCATGGTCGTCCAGGGCGCCTTCGGTCAGGGCGGCCTCGGCCAGGCGGCGCAGGTCCTCCTCGATCGTCCCCTGGTTCTGCGCGGTGGGCGGCACGAGCCGGGCATCGGTGACCGTGCCGTCGGGATCCAGTTCGTAGCGGTGATAGAGCAGACCGCGCGGCGCCTCGGTCGCGCCGTGGCCCACGCCCGCACGGGGCGGCACCTCTACGAACGCCCGCGCGGGTTGCTCGTAGGCGTCGATGATCCGCAGTGCCTCGTCGACGGCGTACACGACCTCGACGGCGCGGACGAGGATCGACCGGAAGGGGTTGCGGCAGACGACGCCCTCGCGGGGGTCGCCGAGCCCCGCCTCCTGGGCCGCCTGGACCGCCGTACGGGACAGGCTGCGGCCGCTGATCGCGAACCGGGCGAGGGAGCCCGTGAGGTGGCGCCGGCCGTCGAGACGGGAGTGCAGCGCGGTGGAGTGCGGCAGGTGTTCCTCGCGGACGTGGTCCAGAAAGGTACTGAGGGGGAACGAGGCGGTGGAGCCGTCGGGACGCAGCACTGTCGGCACGCCGCTCTCGATGGCGTACGTGTCCGGGGCGGCCAGTGCGAAGAGGTCCGCGTCGACCTCCGTGTCGGGGAAGTCGAATCCGGCGACCCAGCGCACGGTTTCCCAGGCGTCGTCCGCTGCGCGGCGCAACTGCTCGGCCAGCGGCCGGAGTTCGGTGGTGGCGGGGGCCCGGTGGAAGCCTCCCACCCGGACGTTGACGGGATGGATGGCTCGGCCGCCGAGGAGTTCGAGGAGTGCGTTGCCCGCCTGCTTCAGGCGCAGACCGCGCTCCACGTGGGCGCGATGGGTACGGGCGAGATCGACGGCGTTGTCGCGGCCGAGGAAGTCGGGGGCGTGCAGCAGATAGATGTGGAGGGTCTGGCTCTCGATCCACTCGCCGCAGTACAGCAGCCGGCGCAGATCGCCGATGGCCCGGTCGACGGTGACACCGCAGGCGTCCTCGATCGCCGCACAGGCGCTCATCTGGTAGGCCACCGGGCAGATCCCGCACACCCGGGCCGTGATGTCGGGCGGTTCGGTGTGCGCCCGGCCGCGCAGGAACGCCTCGAAGAGGCGCGGTGGTTCGTAGATCCGCAGCCGGGCCTCCTCGACGGCGCTGCCGCGGACCCGCAGATGCAGGGCGCCCTCGCCCTCCACGCGGGTCAGCGAACCGACGCGCAGTACGCGTGAGCTCCGGTGTGTCACGTCTCCTCCTCGATGCTCGCGAAGGCCGCGGCGTTGAAGGTGTGCAGGAAGCGTCGGGTGTCGCGATCGTCCATGCCGTCGCGGTGCAGCAGCGGGATCAGCGCGGGCAGGTTCACCGAGCCGGACGGGCCGAAGCAGCCGTAGCAGCCGCGCCCGTACGCCGGGCAGATGGCCCCGCACCCGGCGTGCGTGACGGGGCCGAGGCAGGGCGTGCCGTGCGCGACGGTGACGCAGACCGTGCCGCGCCGCTTGCACTCGAAGCACACGCTGTGGTTCGGGACGTCCGGTTTGCGGCCGTTCAGGAACGCGGTGATGACCTCCAGCAGCTGGCGCCGGTCGATCGGACAGCCGCGCAGTTCGAAGTCGACGTCGACATGGGCCGATACGGGCGTCGAGGTGGCGAGGGTGTCGATGTAGTCGGGGCGGGCGTACACGGTGCGCGTGAACTCCTCCACGTCGGCGAAGTTCCGCAGCGCCTGGACGCCTCCCGCGGTGGCGCACGCACCGATGGTCACCAGGAAGCGGGACTGCGCGCGGATCTCCCGTATCCGCTCCGCGTCGGCGGCCGTGGTGACCGATCCCTCCACGAGCGTGAGGTCGTACGGGCCCGGTTTCACCTCGCTCGACGCTTCCAGGAAGTGGGCGATCTCCACCTTCCCTGCCAGCGCGAGGAGTTCGTCCTCGCAGTCGAGGAGCGTGAGCTGACAACCGTCGCAGGACGCCAGCTTGAACACGCCGAGGGCGGGCACGTGCGCCGAGGACGGCGCGGATCCGGTCATGTCACAACTCCCGTACGGAGAGCAGGGATTCCGCCCGGTCCCAGCCGATCACCGGACCGTCCCGGCACATCAGGACACCGCCCAGCTGGCAGTGCCCGCAGTGTCCGGTGGCGCAGCGCATGTTGCGTTCGAGGGAGACCCGGATCCGGTGCGCGGGCAGGCCGCGGTGGAGCAGGTCACGGGCGGTGGCGCGGATCATCACCTCGGGGCCGCAGACATAGGCCGAGGTGTTCGGGGGGTCGAACCGGGCCTCGTTGAGGAGGGTGGTGACGACGCCGACACGGTCACGCCGGCCGGGGCCGGGACGGTCGACGGTGACCGCGCAGTGCAGCGGTCCGTGGGTGGTGGTCCAGGCGTGCATCTGGTCGGCGTAGAGGAGTTCCTCCGGGGTGCGGGCGCCGACCAGGAGATTCAGCCGCCCGTACGCCCGCGGGGCGGCCAGCGCGTCGAGCACCAGCGGCCGCAGCGGGGCGAGGCCGATACCGCCCGCGACGACCAGGACGTCCCCTCCGGCCGCCCGCTCCAGTTCCCAGCCGGTGCCGAACGGTCCGCGCAGTCCGACCTGGGCACCCGGCCCGAGACGGCACAGCGCGTCCGAGACCGCTCCGACCGAGCGGATCGTGTGGACGAGTTCATGGCGGTCGATGCGGGACACCGAGACGGGGATCTCGCCGGTCCCGAAGGCGTACACCATGGCGAACCGGCCGGGTGAGAAGGGCGCGAGAGCAGACGGGCCCGCCGGCGCCAGGGTGAGGGTGACCGTGTCGGCCGTCTCACGGCGGACCCGGATCACCTCGTAGGGCAGGGGGACGTCGGTCATGACCGGCCGCCGCTGCCGTTGGGGCCGTACAGGTCGAGCAGCCGGGTGCGGGCCGCGTGCAGCCGGTGGGCGAGCACCTGGCCGACCCAGACCGCGACCGCGCGGCCGAACGCGGGGTCCTCCTGGCACATCGCACGGACCGCAACCGCGTCGTACTCCCAAGCCTCCACCGGGTGCTGGGCCTCGGCGCCCAGTTGCCACACATGGGGCGCGAAGTGCCAGGACCAGCCGATCAGTTCGCCGTGTCCAAGAGACTCGATGACGGGAGCGCGGCGGCCGGGCACATGGAGATCGAGGGCGACGACGCCGGTCCGGACGACCCAGAACCGGTCGGCCCGTCCGCCCTCATCGAAGAGGCGGGTGCCGGTCTCGAAGGATGCCTCACGGGCGATCTGGATCAGTCGCTCACGGTACTCGGCCGACAGGGCCGCGGTGATGGTCGGAGGAGAGCTCATGGTTTCGGCTCCATTCGGTCCTGTCGCTCCTCGTGTTCCTGACGCCTCAGCCGGGACTCCAGTTCGTCGTGCAGGGCCGTGGCCTCTTCCGTGATGTCGATGCCGACCGGGCACCACGCGATGCAGCGTCCGCAGCCCACGCAGCCGGAGCTGTCGAACTGGTCGTACCAGGTGGACAGCTTGTGGGTGAGCCACTGCCGGTAGCGGCTGCGCGGCGAGGAGCGCACCGGGCCGCCGTGCAGGTGGGAGAAGTCCAGGTCGAAGCAGGAGTCCCAGCGCTGCCACCGCTCGGCGTGGTCGCCGGTGAGGTCGGTGACCTCCTCGGAGGTGGTGCAGAAGCAGGTGGGGCACACCATGGTGCAGTTGCCACAGGTCAGGCAGCGGTCGGCGACATCGTCCCACCGCTCGGCCTCCAGGCTCGCGCCCATCAAAGTGCGCAGATCCACGGGCGGCATGGCCCGGCCCATCCGGTCCCGGGCCGCGTCCACCGCACCGCGAGCCGCCGTCTGCGTCCCGGTGTCGGCCGGGCGGTGCGGGACCTGAGCGAGCACGTCCGCCCCGGCCTCGCTGCCGACCCGGACCAGGAAGCGGTGTCCGGCCTCGTCCACGACCTCGGTCAGCGCGAGGTCGAAGCCGTCGTCGGCCGCCGGACCGCCGTCCATGGAGACACAGAAGCAGGTCGCGCCCGGTTCGGTGCACTCGGCGGCTATCAGGAACGCCCCCCGGCGCCGTTCCCGATAGCCGCTGTCCTTGTAATGACCGCCGGTCAGGACCCGGTCCTGGATCGCGATGGCACGCAGGTCGCAGGGGCGCACACCCAGGAAGGCGTACGAAGACTGCTCCGGTCGCTCCTCGGTGACGGTCAGGTGACCGTCGGCCGTGCGGTCGGCGCTCCAGAGCTTCTCCCGCTGCGGGTGCAGGAACGACTTCCAGGACTGCGGTCCCGTGGTGTGCGCGAAGGCCGCGCCGTCCTCGCGGGGGACGAGACGGTACTGGCCCGCCTCGACCCGGGTGCCCCAGCCGAAGGGCAGCTGGTCGGCCGAGGCGAGTTCGGAGAGGACCACGGCGCCGTCCCGTACGGTCGGGCCGACGACCGTGTGTCCCCGGGCGGCCAGGGCCTTGACCAGGGCGTCGAGCCCGTTCCTGTCCAGGACGGCTGTTGCGGGGCTGCCTGTCATGGGTCCCCTCCGGGAGGCGTGGGAGCTGATTGATCCCAGCGTGGGTGCGCGACAGGGGATGCGGCCACGGGCCGCCCGGCCCCCGACAGGGGTCGTTCGGCCCAGTGTGTGGCGGTGGCCCCTCAGGGCCCTTCCCGTGGGCGTCGTCCGGCGGGGCTCACGGGCCGGGCGGTGGCGGATCGGCAGGACCGGTCAGTTGCACGATGTCGTCGGAGGCGACGTCGTGCAGCCGGATCGCGAGATCCTCCAGGGCTCGGCTCGCGGCGAGCTCGTCGCCGATCTCGGGGATGGGACGGTCGATCGGGTTGCGTCGGGACACACCCCTGCCGGTGACCGTCGACGTGTCCCGGCTGGTCAGGACGGCACGGGCGTGCGTGTCGTCGCCCTCTTCGCTGATGTAGATCTGAACGGTCCACTGCTTGGCTTCCATGGTGATCACTCCCGTGCGGAGGAGGCCGACGCGTCGGACGCGCGTCGGGCGGGGCGCTGCCGGCCAAGGCAGGGACAGCCCCCCTTCATTCCCAGCGTGCGCCGGACCGTGCGGCGGGTCCAGGGCCGAACGGGACCGCCGCACGGCCCCGGCTCAGACCGAGGTCTCGTCGGCCGGCAGCCGCAGACCGGTCTTCGCCGAGAACAGATGGACGGCGTGCGGCTGAAGGGTGACCCGCAGATGCTCCCCCTTGCCGTGTGTCTGTCGCCCGGCGGCCCGGACGACGACCTGAGCGACCTCCTGACCGATCTTGGCGGTCGTGTGGAGGTGGGTGACGGCGCCGGTGTCCTCGACGGCGTCGATCACGAGATCGAGTCCGTGGACGCCCGGGCACGCGAGCAGGGGCCGGACGTCCCCCCGTCGAGGGCCGTAGGGCCCACATCGGACACATCACGTTCCGGCCAGGGACCGGCAGGTCCGCCTTGAGGGCCGTACGGCCTCTGCTGGACACACACGGTGAGCGTGACGCTGGCAATGGTCGACCAAGTTGCCCAGGCATCGGGGAGGTGTCATGGACGCTCCTGCCGAAGCCTCCGCAGCGATGCGGCCTGCGCAGATCGGCGTGCCCGGCGGTGATCGGCGCACGGCCGACCGGGAGCTGCGCAGAGCGTACGAGCGGTTTCTGACGTCGCGTCGCATGCCGCCCGGCGTCCGGCGGATGGTGGCGGACTCGTGGCAGCGATGCGCGGCGTCCGGAATGCTGCCGGGGAACGGTCGGCTGCCGCCGCTACGTATGACCTCTCAGGCGCTGTCGGAGTACCGCCGGACCCATCCGCTGGCCCCGCTCCTGCCGATGTTCCGCGACCTGCTGGGGGCCGGCGCGGCGGATGACGGGCATGTCTTCGCCATCGGTGACGCCGACGGGACGCTGCTGTGGGTCGAGGGGGACAGGCAGACCATGCGTCGGGCGGAGCGGATGCGCTTCGTCGAGGGTGCCGTGTGGTCCGAGGCGCAGGCCGGGACGAACGCGCCCGGCACCGTGCTCGCCGTGGGGCAACCGGTGCAGATCCTCTCCGCCGAGCACTACAACTGCGCTGTGCACGCCTGGTCGTGCGCCGCGGCGCCTGTGCGGGAGCCCGGCACCGGGCGGGTGCTCGGCGTCGTCGACCTCACCGGCGGGGCCACCATCGCCACTCCGCCGGCGCTGGCCGCGGTACGGGCCGCCGCGCTGGCCGCCGAGGCGCAGCTGGCGGGAAGGATCATCGCTGCCACTCGACTGACCGCGGTCACCACCCCGTTGCCTCTGTCGGCTGCCGGTGTGTCCACGACGGCCATGGCGAAGCTGACGGCACTCGGCCGGGACAGCGCGCTGCTGGAGGCCACCGGACGCGTCCACCGGCTGAGCCGGCGGCACAGCGAGATCGTGGTCGTCCTGGCCCTCGCGGGACGTGGACTGACGGGGGAACGCCTCGCCCTGGAGTTGTCCGAACGCGAGGTGCCCCCCTCGACGCTGCGTGCCGAGATGACCCGGCTGCGTGCCGTGCTCGGCCCGGATCTGCTCGGGTCGCGGCCCTACGAGTTGCTGCGTCCGGCACGGACCGACTTCGGTGACCTCTCCGCGCTCCTCGCCGAGGGGCGGGTGCGCGAGGCGATGACCCTGTACGAGGGGCCGTTGCTGCCGTGTTCCGACGCGCCGGCCGTCGTGGAGCGCCGACGGGCACTGGAGCAGCAGTTGCGAGGCGCCGTGCTCGGCAGCGCCGATGCGGGGCTGCTGCGCCGCTGGGTGGACGCGGCCTGGGGAGCGGACGACGGGCCCGCGTGGCTGGCACTCGCCCACCGGCTGCCGGGCGGATCGCCGCAGCGG
>NZ_JAPWHT010000426.1:0-8877 GCF_027270795.1 Streptomyces sp. ActVer | reverse complement strand
CTGCGTGCCGTCACCACCGACGAGGCCCTGCGCGACCGGCTGAGGCCCCTCATCGGCATCGTTCGGCACGACCTGGTCATCACGAGTCACGGTCGCGTCCGCCGCGCGCGGAGGCGTGCGGGAGGAAGGCGGACCAGGTGGTGGGGGTGACGGTGAGCGTGGGGGCGGTGGGGGTTTTGGAGTCGCGGATGTGGATGGTGGTGGGGGTGGCGGGGGCGGTCTGGGCTATGGCTATCTCGACGCATTCGCCCTCGCCGCTGCTGTAGCTGCTTTTGGTCCACTGCAGGGCGACCTCCAAGCATTCACCCTGGTCACCGCTGTAGCTGCTCTTGAACCAGTGGAGATCCGTGTTCATAGCGTGTCTGCCACCTCTGCGATCAGCTTCGCCGACTCGTCGGGGTTGAGAGCCTGCGCCCGCAGAATGCCATACCGCGCGAACAAGTCCCCCAGGTCAGGCTGTTCGCTTACGAAGTAGCCGCCGCTCGGACCTTCCACGTAGGCGAGTTGGCGACGCTCAGCCGTTTCTAAAAGGATCATGGGGCCGTTCAGTCCAGCATGCACCTGGCGATCGTGCGGCATGACCTGGATCTCGACATGACGCAGGCGGCCGACGCCGAGGATGTGGTGCAACTGATCCTTGAGCGCTGGCGGTCCGCCCAACGGGCGGGTGAGCGTGCTCTGTTCCAGCACGTAGCTGATGATCGGCATGGGCTTGCGCTCGAAGAGCTGCTGGCGCGCAAGACGTGCAGCGACACGTTTGTCGATCTCCTCGTCATCCAGCGCCGGGCAGTGGCAGTTGTAGATCGCCCGCGCGTAGGCCTCGGTCTGGAGCGAACCTGGAATCAGATGGTTCTGGTACACGTGCAGCGCGGAGGCCATCCTCTCCTCCGCAAGGTAGTCCTCCGTCCATGGTCGGAGTCCGTTGCCCCCGAACTCCTTCTCCGCCAGCACCAGTAGTGCACCTTGTGCACCCAGCACCTGGTCCGCGGTCTCGACCAGCTTGCCCTTGGGCGGTCGCTCGCCCCGCTCCACCATCGCCACCTGCGACTTGGAATACCCGACGTGACCGCCGAGCCCTTCCTGCGTCATCCCGGCCCGTTCGCGGTGGAACCGCAACAGCACACCGAAGGACTCCGACCCGCGTTCACTGGAGTGCACAGCTACCTCCCCAAGTGCACAGAGGTGCACGGACCTTGCGTAACCCTGGTCACAGTATGTGACGGCCCGTAAGCATTTGCTCCATGAACCCGAAAACTTCCCCCGCCACCGTCCACGCCTGGATTCCCGCCTCCGGCCACGGCCTCCGTCACGCCGGCATCCACTTCGACGCCGTACGCGTCGCGGGCGTACTCGCAGAGCAAGTCGCGTACGAACTCATGCAGTTCACGGACTTTCAGGCGGGTCCGATCGTCCGGGAGGCGACGGGGTACCGGTACATGTACTTCCTGTTGCCCCCGCAAACTGCCACGGGCTACCGCTGGCCCGCCGGAGTGCGAGCCCTGGGGCGCGGCGCGCAGGGATGGGCGTACGTGGGGGTGCCCGCGTTGGGTGGGCTGACCTGGCCGTTGGAGTGGCGGTCGGAGCCGACGCCTGAAGTGCCGTTCGTGGAGGCGGGGTTGCTGCATGAAGTGGTGGGTCGCTTGATCGGTGTTGTACGGTGACCGCGACATCACACTCCGTACGCATCCGTGTACGGAGCGGTCCCCGGAGGTGCTACCAACACCGACCGAGGACCTTCACTCCTAGTGGATGGACGTCCACCAGAGATGCTTCGGCATGCTATCGCGCCGGTTCGGCGCTACACGAAGGCGTCCCACGACGTCGTACGGCACTCGCGGCTCAACAGCGACGCGAAGGTACTGCTGCTGTACGTACAGGGGCTCCCCGACTCCGAGGCCGCCGCCCCCAAGCCGCTCAGCGAACACGCGGCCCGGCTGGGTCTGAAGGGCCGGGCCTACCAGAAGGCCAAGCAACTCCTCGCCGACTGCGGTTACTTGCACGAGTGGCGGGAGCAGGGCGCGCGGGGCCGCTGGGTCACGGAACAACTCCTCGCCAATGTCACCCTCACGCGTGACGAGGCGTCCCGGGCCCGCGAGGGTGGGGCTGACGCGGGCGTACCGAGTGAGCGTCCGCCGACGGTCGGTGGGCCGGGGGAGCGGACGGTCGGTGACTCTCCCCGGACAGAAGACTCGGGAGAGAAAGACCTTCCCCACCCACCACCCCAAGACCGCCGGGCCCCGGTTGCCGATGAAGCGGCTGAAGCCGAGGAACCCGAGCCGGAGGCGGAACCCGAACCCGAGGCGGAACCCGGGTCCGTCCCCGTTCCCGTCCCCGCCCCCGAACTCGCCGAGGCGGAAGGGGTGTTGCTGTCCCTGCGCCACGCACACCGTGACCTGCTCCTCGGCGTACGCGAGGCCCGTAGCCTCGCCGACGCGGCAGCGGAGTGGCTGCGGCGGGGCGTCTCGGCGCCGGACCTCCGCCGCGCCCTGACGACCGGCCTCCCGGCGGACGGCGTCCGCTCGGCCGTCGGCTTCCTGCGCCACCGCCTGATCCAGAAGCTCCCGGCGGCGAGGCGTCAGGTGACTCCCACCCCACCGCCCGAGCGGGTCGCGGCCCCGGCCCGGCGGAGCCTGGTGACCTGCCCCGGCCCCGGCGACGAACACGTCTTCCGCCCCCGCAACGACGAAACCCACTGCCTCCGCTGCCGCACGGCCGCCGCCTTCGAGGCGACACTCCAGCCGCTGGGGTGGGCGGAGGCCTGACCAGGCCGCCGGACCTACTCCGGCAGGTCACTGTCCCCGCCCAGGTTCGCTATCACCCGGCGCAGAACGTCGAGCGTGGCCACGTACTCCTCCTCCGTGATCCCGGCGTGTGTCTGCTCGTGGGCCCGGAGGTTGCGTTCCTTGGCGCGGAGGCGGCCGGCTTCTCCCGCCGCGGTGAGGGTGAGGGTGCCCGTGGCGTCCTCCGTCAGCCAGCCGCGGCTCGCCAGGTCGGCGAAGACCTCGTCGAAGTCGATGCCCTGGTCGTCGTAGCGGGTGAGTTTCGCGGCGAGTTCGGCGCGGGTCCAGTGGGCCGGGGACGCGGCGACGTGGTTGAGGATCCACCAGTGGGGCTGGGTGAGCGACTCCGTCGCCAGCTCCTTGCGGATCCGGCCCACCACCTCGCGGTGGGCGGCGCCCGTCCAGTAGCCGATGGGCTGGGCGGCGAGCTGCTGACGGGGGTACGGGGTGAGCTGCTGTGTGGTCATGAGCCGACCGTAGGAGCTCAGGTTTGGTTGAGGTCAAGGGTGTGCCGAGGTGTCAGTCCCGGGGGAACTCGTCCGTCTTGAGGGTGAGGCCGAGGACCGTGCCTGTCATGTCGACGTCCGCGCCGAAGCCGACGGAGGTTTCGATGACGTACTCCCCGTCCTTGGGCTGCGTGAAGAGGTGGCACTTGCCCTGGTACGGGTCGGCGATGAGGTAGACGGGGACTTCGGCGGCGGCGTAGGCGTCCTTTTTGGGGCCGTAGTCGTTCTGGGCCGTCCCCCTTGAGATGACCTCGGCGACGAATTCGACATCCTCGTGACGCCAGCGGCCTTCGGCGCCATCCGTAGCGCCGTCACGCATCTTGACCACGTCGGGGCAGAAGCCGTTCTCGTGACCGGGGAAGTCGATCCGCACGTCGGACAGTGCCTCGACATCCATGCCGAACCTGTCTTCCAAAGCCCGGATGATCCTCCGGATGACGTGCCAGTGGACGCTTCGCTGCGGCGTCATGAAGACGTTACCCCCGACGATCTCAACCTTGATTCCCTCGGGGACGGGCATCCGCTCAAGTCGCTCGAACCACTGGTCCAGGCGATCGACGTTCGTGTCGGCCATCTCGATCCTGTCTTCCAGGACGGTCATCGTGGCGCTCCTCCCCGGCCGCTCCTCGGAGGAGTGCAGCCGCGCAGTACAACGATACGCACGGTGACCAGGGCACGCCGTGATTCGGTCAGGCGCTTTCAGCCTCGTACGGACCGCCCACGTCCCACGCCTGATGCATCGCCTCGGCGAACGCCGCCGCCAGTTTGTGTTCGCCGGAGGCGTTGGGGTGGGTGCCGTCGTACGTGTCGTGGGTGATGTCGTACGAGGGCGGGACCGAGGCCAGGAGGAGGGGGGACGCGGGCTCGTCCAGGTCCGCGACCGTCTTCGCGAGGAGTTCGTTGAAGAGGCCGACCTCGCGGGCGAAGGGCGCGTCCGTCTCCGCCCTCGTGTTCGGGATCACCGGGAGGAGGACCACCGCCACGCGGGGGTTCGCCGAGCGGGCCTCGGCGATGAAGGTGCGGGCGTTCTCCGCCGTCTGGGCCGCGTTCGTGTAGAAGCCCAGGTCGATCAGGCCGAGCGAGACGAGGAGCACGTCCGCGCGCGACTTACGGACCGCGTCCGCGATCAGCGGGGTCAGGTGGTGCCAGCCCTCGCCCCATCCCGCCAGATGGGCGAGCGGAAAGTCCCGGTCGGCGTACTCGTACGAGTCGGCGGTCTCCGTGGCCTTGTCGTAGAGCGTCTCGCGAGGGCCGACGATCTTGAAGGGGCCGCCGTACGTCGCGCGCAGGTGCTGCCACATCCGGTAACGCCAAGTGTGTTCGCCCGCGCTTCCGATGGTCATGGAATCGCCGACGGGCATGAACCTGAGCATCCGCTCATCATGGACGATCAGCGGAAGAGGCAGGGTGTGAGGCTGGACACGCCCGCTGAACCGGCGGCGGGGATGGCAGGCTTGGGGCATGCGTCGTTCGCTTGCGCTCCTTTTCGGGGCCATCCTTGCCGGGGTGCTCGTCGCGCCCGCCGTTGCCGCCGACAGCGCCGGTTCGGAGGGGGCGGACGGGTTCACGATCAAGGATCCCCGGATCACCGAGTCCAGCGGGCTCGTCGCGTCCCGCGCCCACCCCGGCGTCTACTGGACCCACAACGACAGCGACGACGGGGCCTTCCTCTACGCCGTCGACAGCAAGACCGGCGAGACCGTCGCCACGGTCACCATGACGGGCGTCGGCCGGCCCCGGGACGTGGAGGCCATCTCCATGGGCCCGAACGGCCGTCTCTACGTCGGCGACATCGGCGACAACCTCGGCGGCACCTGGGACAACGTCTGGATCTACGAGCTGCCCGAGCCCAAGCAGCTCAAGAACCAGACCGTCCGCGCCACGCAGTACGACGTGAAGTACGCCGACGGGGCGCGGGACGCCGAGGCGCTGATGGTCCACCCGAAGACCGGGCGCGTCTACATCGTCTCGAAGAACGAGGACGGGGGAGGCCTGTACGAGGGGCCCGCCAAGCTCACCTCCTCCGGCACCAACACCTTCAAGCGCATCGGCGCCATCGACCTCTGGGTCACCGACGGCGCCTTCTCCCCCGACGGCAAGCAGCTCGCCGTACGCGGCTACTTCGGCGGCCTCGCGTACGACTGGAACGGCGGGAAGGTGAAGAAGGAGGGGCGGCTGAGCGTGCCGCTCCAGGGCCAGGGCGAGTCGATGGCGTACACCCCCGACGGATCCACGCTGCTGTACGGGAGCGAGGGCTCGGGCAGCTCGGTGGAGCCGGGGAACGTGCCGGGCTCGGGCGGCGGAGACGGTAAGTCGCCTTCCGGGGAAGGCAGTTCGGACGACGGGGGCGGGGGCGACGGGATGAACGCCGACATCAAGATGGGGGCGGTTGCGTTGGTGGTCGCCCTGGCTGTCATCTACGGGCTCAAGCGGTTGCTGCGGCGCGACTGAGTGCGCGGCTGGAGCGGTTGTTGCGGCGTTCGGGATCTCAAGTGTCCCGAATGCCGCCCGACGTCTTGACGTGTCCACGCCGCTTCCCTTCCATGGGGATGCGCGGTGTGGTGGGAGCGCTCCCATCCGTTCCGGGCCCGCGCCTCCCGAGAGGAAGCAGCGACATGTTCCGCAGCTTGCGAAGAGCGCTGTGTGCTGCCGCCGCGGCGCTCCTGTTGATCCTGGCCGGTGTGCAGACGGCCCACGCCGACCCGGCGCCGCCCGCGGACCGGGCGGCCGGGGCGGCGGCCGCCGGAGCCGGTTACTGGCACACCAGCGGCCGCCAGATCCTGGACGCGGCCGGTCAGCCCGTACGGATCGCCGGTATCAACTGGTTCGGCTTCGAGACCGCCAACTACGCCCCCCACGGCCTCTGGGCGCGCGACTACAAGAGCATGATCGACCAGATGAAGTCGCTGGGCTACAACACCATCCGGCTGCCGTACAGCGACGACCTCTTCAAGAGCGGCACCGTACCCAACAGCATCGACTTCTCCGGCGGCAAGAACGCCGACCTCCAGGGCCTCGGCTCCCTCCAGATCATGGACAGGATCGTGGCGTACGCGGGTCAGGGCGGCCTCAAGGTCGTACTGGACCGGCATCGTCCGGACGCGGCCGGCCAGTCGGCGCTCTGGTACACCTCCGCGGTCCCGGAGTCGACGTGGATCGCCAACCTCAAGGCCCTGGCGACCCGTTACCGGGGCAACTCCACGGTGATCGGCATCGACCCCCACAACGAGCCGCACGATCCGGCCTGTTGGGGCTGCGGCGACACGACGAGGGACTGGCGCCTGGCCGCCCAGCGCGCCGGCAACGCGGTCCTGTCCGTCAACCCCGAGCTGCTGATCTTCGTGGAGGGCGTGCAGACGTTCAACGGCGTGTCCGGCTGGTGGGGCGGCAACCTGATGGGTGTCGCCCAGTACCCGGTCCAGCTGGACGTCCCGAACCGGGTCGTCTACTCGGCCCACGACTACGCCACGAGCGTCGCCCAGCAGAGCTGGTTCAGCGACCCCACCTTCCCCGCCAACATGCCCGGCATCTGGGACAAGTACTGGGGCTACATCTTCAAGCAGAACATCGCGCCGGTGTGGGTGGGCGAGTTCGGCACGACACTCCAGTCGACGATCGACCAGAAGTGGCTTGCCGCGCTGGTGAGTTACCTCCGGCCGACCAGCACGTACGGCGCCGACAGCATCTCCTGGACCTTCTGGTCCTGGAACCCCAACTCCGGTGACACGGGCGGGATCCTCAAGGACGACTGGACGACCGTGGACACGGTGAAGGACGGATACCTGGCGAGCGTGAAGGCACCGGGCTTTCCGGGCGGCGGGGGTGACCCGGGTGACCCCGGCGATCCCGGTGACCCGGGTGGGGGCACGGCGGCCTGCACCGCCGCCTACACCGTCAGCAGCGACTGGGGCGGCGGCTTCAACGCCGAGGTGAAGGTGACCAATTCGGGCACTGTGCCCCTCAAGTCCTGGAAGGCCACATGGACTTGGCCCGGCGCCCAGAAGGTCACCAGCATGTGGAACGCCTCGTACACACAGAGCGGTTCGACTGTCACGGCCGCGAACGCCGACCACAACGGCACGCTCGCGGTGGGCGGTTCGGCGAGCTTCGGGTTCGGTGGCGCGCCGGGAGGCGGGGGCGCACCGGCGGTGAGCTGCACGGCGACATGAGACGGGCGGTGTGACACAGACGGGGGTGCCCGGCACGGTGGTGGTCGTGCCGGGCACCCCAGTTGCCGTACGAACGACGGCTACAGCTTCTCGATCACGTAGTCGACGCACTTCGTGAGGGACTCGATGTCCGCCGGGTCGATCGCGGGGAACATGGCGACGCGGAGCTGGTTGCGGCCGAGCTTGCGGTAGGGCTCGGTGTCGACGATGCCGTTGGCGCGCAGGACCTTGGCGACGGCGGACGCGTCGACGTCGTCGGTGAAGTCGATCGTGCCGATGACCTGCGAGCGCTTGGCCGGGTCGGTGACGAAGGGGTTCGCGTACTTGACGTCCTCGGCCCAGCCGTACAGCGTGCGCGAGGAGGTCGCCGTGCGGCGGACCGACCAGTCGAGGCCGCCCTGGCCGTTGATCCACTCAAGCTGGTCGTTCAGCAGGAAGAGGGTCGCGAGGGCCGGGGTGTTGTACGTCTGGTTCTTGCGGGAGTTGTCGATCGCCGTGGGCAGGCTGAAGAACTCCGGGACGTGGCGTCCGCTCGCGTGGACGCGCTCGGCGCGCTCGATGGCGGCCGGGGAGAAGACCGCGATCCACAGGCCGCCGTCCGCTGCGAAGGACTTCTGCGGGGCGAAGTAGTAGACGTCGGTCTCGGCGATGTCGACGGGCAGGCCGCCCGCGCCGCTCGTCGCGTCCACGAGGACGAGGGAACCCTCGTCGGCGCCCGCGACGCGCTTGACCGGGGCCGCGACGCCCGTGGAGGTCTCGTTGTGCGTGAGGGCGTACACGTCCACGCCCGACTGGGCGACCGGCTCCGGGTGGGTGCCCGGGTCGGAGGTGATGACGTCCGGGTCGGCGAGCCAGGGGGCGAGCTTGGCGGCCTTCGCGAACTTCGAGCTGAACTCACCGAAGGTGAGGTGCTGCGACTTGTTCTCGATCAGGCCGTGCGTCGCGACGTCCCAGAACGCGGTGGAGCCGCCGTTACCGAGGACTACCTCGTAGCCCTCGGGGAGCTGGAAGAGGTTGCTCACGCCCTCGCGGACCTTCCCCACGAGGTTCTTCACCGGGGCCTGGCGGTGGGACGTGCCCATCAGGGACGTGCCGGTCGCGGCGAGCGCGGTGAGCGACTCCGTACGCACCTTGGAGGGGCCCGCGCCGAAACGGCCGTCGGCGGGCTTGAGGTCAGCGGGGATCTGGATATCAGCCACGACGGGAGCGTATCCGTTTCCGGAAACCTGGGTGAAACGTCGTCCGTCGGGTGAGACGCGTTTCGGGGCGGCGCCGGGTTTCCTCGCCCCCGCCGCCCCTACCCGTCCCATCCTTCCGGGGCTCCGCCCCGGACCCCGTGGGGTGCGATTTCGGGTGCGGGTCCGGCTGTGGCTGGTCGCGCAGTTCCCCGCGCCCCTGAAGACCTAGGGGCGCGGGGAACTG
>NZ_JAPWHT010000425.1:0-8878 GCF_027270795.1 Streptomyces sp. ActVer | reverse complement strand
GGTGCCCGCCTCGCCCACGACCTCCAGGTCGGGGGCCTCGCCGATCACCATGCGAAGGGCCGCGCGGACGAGGGGCTGGTCGTCGGCGAGGACGACCCGGACCGTCATCGCACACCCGCCGGTACGGGCAGCCGCGCCGCCACCCGGAAACCGCCCTCGGGGCGCGGCGCCGCCGAGAACTCCCCGTGCAGCAGACCGACCCGCTCGCGCATGCCGAGCAGCCCGTAGCCGGTGGCCGCGGTGCGCCCGGGGCCGTTCCCGCTGTCGACGACCTCGATGGCCAGCTCCTCGTCCCGACAGTCGACGGTCACCTGGCAGGAGCCGGTGCCGGCATGGCGTACGACATTGGTGACGGCCTCCTGCACGATCCGGTACGCGGACATGCCGATCTCCGGGGGCAGCGTGAGCCGTTCGCCCCGCCAGCGGACCTCGACATGGACGCCCGCGGCCGTCGTCCGCTCGGCGAGGCGGTCGATGTCGGCCAGACCGGGGGCGGGGGAGGGATCGAGCGGCTGCTGCCCCTGGTCTTCAGCGCCGACCGCCACTGGGCGGCCCTCGTCGACCACGCCCTGCCGACGGGCGCGTGGATCCGCCTGGTCGACGTCGACCAACAGCAGGTCGCGTACCCGTGGACCCTCACCGGCGCCTGGACCGTCTACGCGGTCTGGGCCCTGGCCACCGCCGCTGTCGCCGTGACCTCCGTGCAGCGGCGCGACCAGTGAACGCCCTGACCCGCGAGCCGCCCCATGCCTGGCGTCCCGGTGCCTACGTCCCCATGTCTACGTGTCTACATGTCTACGCACGTGTCTCGTGCAGGGCGGTGCGAGCGAGGTCGACGAAGTTCACGACCGACTCCCAGAACGGGCGGTAGCAGTCGCTGAACCGCTCTCCCGCTCCCTCCTCGCCCTCGATCATCGCGCGGAGCGCCCGCCAGTTGTCGCCGGTCGCGAGGCGGAGCCGGTCCGCGGCCGAGGCGGTCTCCGCCGACCCTTCCAGGTCCACCACCCAGACCCGCTGACGCAGCACGGCGTACTCGCCCCGAAGCCGTATCCGCAGATCCTTGAGAGCGGCGAGCCGCTCGTCCGGGTCCTGGATCTGGTCGGCGTCGGTGACCTTCCAGTAGAGGTCGCCCATGCGCTGGGCCTGCTCGATGACGTCGACGTACGCCGAGCGGCGGGTGGCCCGGAGCCGGTCCGCCTGTACGGTCGCGGCGGCGGCGTCCGCCTGGATGCGGGCGGCCCGGTAGGTGCCGCGGCTGGTCACCCAGCTCGCGAGCACGGCGGTCCCGGCCGTCAGCGCGGCCACCCACAGTGTGCTGTCCCCCATGTCGGATAGATCCTCAACCCTCAGGCGAGCCGGGCGAGTTCGTCGTCCGACAGGCTGATCGCGCCCGCGGCCACGTTCTCCACGAGGTGGTCCGGATCGCCGGTGCCCGGGATGGCCAGGACGTGCGGGCCGCGGTGCAGTGTCCAGGCCAGCCGGATCTGCGCGGGGCTCGCGCCGTGGGCCCGGGCGATGTCGAGGACCTCGGCTTCGTGGGTGCCGTCGGCGCCCTTCCTGCCGCCCTCGCCGGCTATCGCGAAGAACGGCACGAAGGCGATGCCCTGTTCACCGCAGATCCGCAGGACGTCGTCGCCGACCTCGCTACGGGTGTCGAGGGCGTACCGGTTCTGGACGCAGACCACCGGGGCGATGGCCTGTGCCTCGGCGAGCTGCTCCGGGTCGACGTCGGACACCCCGAGGTGGCGGACGAGCCCGGCCTCGCGCAGCGCGGCCAGTGCGCCGAAGTGCTCGGCGATCGAATGGCGCCCGTGCGTCCGGAGGTTGACCACGTCGAGGTGGTCGCGGCCGAGCTGGCGCAGGTTCTCCTCCACCTGCCCGCGCAGTTGCTCGGGTCTGGCCCAGGGCAGCCACTCGCCCGACGGATCCCGCCCCGGCCCGACCTTGGTGACGATGACCAGGTCGTCCGGATACGGGGCCAGCGCCGAGTTGACCAGCTCGTTGGCGGATCGCAGGGACGAGAAGTAGAAGGCGGCGGTGTCGATGTGGTTGACGCCCAGTTCCACCGCGCGCCGGAGCACGCCGAGCGACCGGTCGCGGTCGCTCGGCGTGCCCTGGTGGAAGGCGCCGCTCCCGGTCAGCCGCATGGTCCCGAAACCCAGCCGGTTGACCGTGAGGTCGCCGAGCCGCCACGTGCCCGCTGCCGCCGCGTTGATCGTCTCCGAGGTCATCGTCGGAGTCTTGCACGGAGGTTCGGACCATGGGGGCGGACGGCGAAAAGTGATCTTCACAGGCTCTGCGGGCGTCGACCGTCGGCGTCGAGCCGGAGACTCAGCCCGGTATTCAGGCGGGGCGATCCGGCTCGCGCGTCCCGATCAGATGCGCGAAGACGACGACATTGCTCCGGTAGCCGGTCCTCCGGTCGTACGCCCCGCCGCAGGTGATCAGCCGCAGCTCAGGGCGCTTTCTGGTGCCGTACACCTCCTGGCTGGGGAACTGCTCCTTGTCGTACGTGCGGACGGCGTCCACCGTGTAGACGGCGGTGCGGCCGTCGGCGCGCCGTGCCTCGACCAGCCGGCCGGGTGTCAGTCCGCTCAGGTCGACGAAGACGGCGGGCCCGGTGGCGGTGTCGAGGTGGCCGACCACGACGGCGGTGCCCGCCTCTCCGGGCGAGGGGCCGCCCTCGTACCAGCCGACCAGTTCGGGGCTGTCCATCGGCGGAGTGGTGAGCTGCCGCTTCCGGTCCAGGCGCAGCCCGACGACCGGTGCCTCCAGACCGAGATACGGGATCCTCAGCACCGTCGCCCTGGACCGTGGGAGCGGCCGTGGCGCCGGGCCGGCGCGGCGGACGGGAGGCGGCACACGGACGGGGTCGCGCCGGGGCTGGGGTGTCGCGGCGACGGAGGGACCCCGGTCGGCGGAACCCGGGGACGCCTTGGCGTCCCCGGGAGCCGGGGCCGGGGCGGGTGCGGCGGCCGGGTCCGGGGGCCGGCCGCCGTCCTCGGCCCACCAGATGCCGCCCATCACCAGTGAGAACGTCAGAACGGTCGTCCTCGTCAGTCGGTAGGCGCGCGTCCGGTACCAGGGTCTGGGCGCGCGCCTACGCGGCGCCATCGGGCCGGCGGCGCAGCATCCGGAAGTAGACGAAGCCCGACACTCCGACCAGGCCCACCGCCGCCGCGGCGCCGACCGCGGACACGCTCGGTGGCTCGGCGAGACCGCCGCCGCCCGCGGGTACGCCGCCGATGGGTCCGCCGGGTGCCACGCCCTCGGATCCGCCGACGGGCGGTGTCTTCTTGCAGTCGACCTTGAACACCTTGTGCTTGCCCGCGCCCTTGCCGTCCACGATCTGCCAGGTGAGCTTGTACTGGCCGTCGGGCAGGGCCAGCAGACCGGTCGTCCGGCCGGTGCCGGTGGGCAGCGCGAGGGTGCCGGTGAGCGTGGCGCTTCCCCGCTTCGCCGGCTGGGGCTCGATGATCCAGGTGACGCCCTGCCCGCGGTCGAAGTTGAAGGCGGCGAGGTAGAACTGGCAGACCTTCGGGTTGTTGCGCTGGTCGGCGTCGGGAGTCGTGTCCGCGTGGATCTTGACGTCACCGTTGTCGCCGGGGGCGGCGAAGGCGGCCGGGGCTCCGAGGAGGGCGGTACCGGCGAGGGTGAGCGCCGTGAGCGCGGCGGCTCCCGTGCCGGCGGTGCGGGAAGTGCCGGCGGTGCGGGCGGTGCGGGGGAGTGGCGAGGCGGGCATGCGAGGTCCTCCGAGCGGGATGATTGTCGTACAAATCGACGCTTTGTCTGACTCTCTTTCACATCCCGCGCCCGAAAGCCCGGCGAATCACTGACGAGCCGTCAGGGATTGCTCGTCCGGCCCAGCATTCCGCCGGGCCGGACTCCCCTCGGCCCGGGCTCCCGCCGGGCCCGCCCGCCGCCTACACTCACCGCGTGGACAACTCAGCGCTGGAGCGGCTCGGTGCCGGTAAGTACCTGCTGGTCACCAGCTATCGGAAGAACGGCACGCCGGTCGCGACCCCGGTGTGGGTGGTCCGTGACGGCGACACGCTCGGCGTCTGGACCGTCACGGACTCGTGGAAGGTGAAGCGGATCCGCAGCCGCGCGGACGTCCTCGTCGGCCCCTGCGACGTCCGCGGCAACCCGACCGGCGAGCAGCTCCCCGCCACCGCCGAGGTCTGCGACCAGGACGTCACCGAGCACTATCGCCGTCTCATCGCCCGCAAATACGGCATCAACGGCCGCCTTGTCCTGCTCGGCAGCCGACTGCGCCGCGGGAAGAACGGGACGCTCGGCATCCGGGTGTCACTGGTGCCGTAGCCAGACGTAGTCGACGGGCTGTACGGCGTTCCAGGTCTCGGCCAGTTCCGGGCCGACGATGACGAAGTCGGCTCCCTGGTAGCAGCGCAGAGCCCGGTCGTTGTCCGGGTGCACCCGCATGAACACGTCCGAGTGTCCGGAGCCGCGGGCCTCGCCGAGCAAGCCCCGGACCAGTTCGCGCCCGAGGCCACGACCGCGGGCCTCGGGTGCCACGATGATCCGCGCCAGCTCCACCTCGTCCTCCTCGGCGTCGAACCACAACTCCCCGTACGCGAGGGGTTGTTCGTCCTCGACGAGCAGGTGGGCCGTCACGTCCGTGTCCTGCTGCCATGCCGCGACGGTCTCTCCGGCCATGGGGAACTCCCCCCGCCCGCACCACATCGCGACCTCCGTGGCGGAGAGTGGCCAGGTCGCCACGGTCGTCGCGTGCGCGGCGCTGAAAGGAAGCAGATCCATGATGTGACTCCGTTCGTCCGGCTCCGCGGCCCTTGACCGGACCGAGGGGATGCCTAGAGTGACCGGTGGTTGAACGGCAAACCGCTTTCGCGATGCCGGTGAAACGCCGGCCTCGGCCGTCGCGGCCGGCGTCCCATTTCATTGTGTGAGGAGCGTTCGCACACGTGTCGAGCCAGGAGAACCCCTTGGACCTGACGGCGATCGAGACCGAGAGGGCACGGATCCGGGATGCCTATCTGGCCCCGGACAGGCGGCCCAGTTCGGCACGTGGCGTGCACCATGTCGCGCTGCTCTCCGGCGACGTGGAGAGGACGGTGCGCTTCTACCAGGAACTGCTGGAGTTCCCGCTGACGGAGATGTTCGAGAACCGCGACTACAAGGGCTCGACCCACTTCTTCTTCGACATCGGTCACGGCAACCTGCTCGCCTTCTTCGACTTCCCGGGCCTCGACCTCGGACCGTACGCGGAAGTCCTCGGCGGACTCCACCACCTGGCCATCTCCGTCGAACCGGTGGCCTGGGCGCGTCTGCGCGACCGGCTCGACGCGGCCGGGGTGGACTACCAGGAGGAGAGCGGCACTTCGGTCTACTTCCGCGACCCCGACGGCACCCGTGTCGAGCTGATCGCGGATCCGCTCGGCGAGATGTACGGCACGATCGTGCGGTAAGCCGTGCGGGACGGCCTGCGGGGCCGCGGCCGCCGACAGCAGACGCGCACCCGGCCGATGCCGGGTGCGCGGGCCTGCCGGGCGGTGTCCCATGCCGCGCCCGAGGCCTACCGCACCGTCGGTGACGGCGTTGGTGTCGGTGTCTGGGAGGCGCCCGCCTGCGGAGTGAGGGCGACGACCGGCGCTCCTGGCTGGGGCGCGGGCGGTGTGACATCGCCGGCGGGCAGCTTCGGAGGGGTCGTTTCCTGGAAGAGGACCGAGTCGAAGTTGACCAGCCCGGTCTTCTCCAGGATGGATATGTGGTCCAGGACGGTGTCGTTGACCTGGTCGGCCAGTTCACGGACGAGGCTGTTCTCGGTGGTGGCACGGATCTTCGCGACGGTCGGGAAGATCTGGCCGTGTGTCACCCGCAGCATGTTGGCGAGGTCCGTGTCGAACTGCTTGCCGTGGTCCGCGGTCAGGGTCGCCACGAACCCCTGCTGCTGCGGGGACGCCTGGTTGGGCAGGGTGATCCCCAGCCGGGGAGCGATCAGCCGGCACTCGGCGTCGAGTGCGGCGTGGCCCGAGATCAGGTGCTCGCCCGCCGTTCTGACGGGCTGGGTCGTGCCCTTCGTCAGAGCCAGCTCGCCGGAGGGGAACTCCCACAGCCCGGCGGCGCGCACCTTGACGACGAAATCGCGGTCCGCCTCCGTGAGCGGGCCGGTCGGGGTGCGGGCGATGATGCGCGACGGGGAACTCGACGCGTTCTGCACCCCGAGCATCGCGGGATACGCGAGCGCGGCGAGGGTCAACGTCAGGCTGCCGACGACGAAGACTGTTCCCGCCACGTTCCGGGACATACGCATGGCTCCTCCTGGCCCAGGACATCCGCCCCCGGAGTGGAGTGCTCCAGGGGCGCTGCTTTCGCCCCGCGGTGAGCGGTGCGGATGCCGGGGTGTACGGCTTTGCCCGGTCAGAGGATCCTCTGGTCCGGGCAAAGACTGAGCCATGGCGGGCCCGGGGCCGGGGGGCCTTACGGCTTGCGGCCGACGCCGCCGAGGGCGATCACCTCGGACGGGATCGCCGCGGCGCCGGGGTCGGGCCGCCACTCCGCGAGCGGGACCACGCCGGGCTCCAGCAGCTCCAGACCCTCGAAGAAACCGGCCAGTTGTTCCGGGCTGCGAAGGAAGTACGGGGCGGCGCCGCTCTCGTTGTAGCGCCGGGTGGCCTCGGCGTTGGCCTTGTGGGTGTCCACGCTGTCGTTGAACGCCAGGAAGCTGCCGGACGGCAGGGCCTCCATCAGCCGGGTCACGATGGACCGGGCCTCGTCGTAGTCGGCGATGTGCCCGCTGACCTGCATCAGGGTGAGTGCCACCGGCTGGGTCAGATCCAGCGTCGTGGCCGCCTGCCGCAGGATCGCGTCGGGATCGTGCAGATCCGCGTCGATGTAGTCGGTCACCCCCTGCGGGGTGCTGGTCAGCAGCGCCCGGGCGTGTGCGAGCACCAGCGGGTCGTTGTCGACGTAGACGATGCGCGCCTCGGGGGTCACGCGCTGGGCTATCTGATGTGTGTTGTCCACGGTGGGCAGTCCGGTACCGATGTCCAGGAACTGCCGGACACCCTCTTCGCCCGCCAGATGGCGCACGGCCCGGCCGAGGAACGCCCGGGAACCCCGGGCGAGTTCCTCGATGCCCGGGAAGAACTCACGGAACGCGTCGCCCACTTGGTGGTCGACGGGGTAGTTGTCCTTCCCGCCCAGCCAGTAGTTCCAGATCCGGGCCGAGTGCGGCACCGATGTGTCGATCTTCGACCACGGGCCCGCGGGTGCGGACGAATCGTGAGTCACTGAACAGCCTCCTCAGCACACGCCGTCGCAAGTCTCACCACACAACGTAGAGCCGCCGCCCCCGCTCCCGGACGGGATCCGGCCAAGTGCCGGAGGCAAAGACCGAGCACGGCGGATCGGGAACCGTGCGCGCGGCCGGAAGACGTGCCCCGCCTCCCATACCGCCTTCTGCGTCTTCCCCGCGTCGCTCAGTGGAACTCGTGGACGAGCTCGATCTCTCCGACGATGTGGGCGTTGAGATCGTCGAGCTCTTCGGCCGGAACCCACAGTTCGAGGATTGTGCGCCCGCCCGCCTGCTGGACGGGATACCGGCTCAGGAAATCCGACTCGACCTCGAATCGCGTGACGAAGCCGGCGCCGTCGTGCTTCACGTTCCAGTCCCGCGCGATCCTGATCGCGTAGTCCTCGTTGAGGACCGGGTAGAAGATCGGCTGCTCGGGGAGACGGGGCGGCCAGGCGCGCCAGTCCAGTTCCCGGACCAGATCCAGCTCCTTGGGGCCGACCGGGCGCCAGAGGGTCGTCGTCGCGGGCCGGCTGGTCATGAGCGCTGCTCTCCGAACGTGGGAATCCGCCGAAACGGCTGGTCAGGAGACCGAACGATAGCGGTACGGTACGCGCGACGGCACGTGGTTTCCAGGCCCGGCCGGTCCGCCAATGGGCTGCCGCTCCTGCCGTCCCTCCCACTTCGTGGGAGCTACGGCAGGAGCGGAATGACGAGCGGTCACAGCAGGAAGAGCAGGTGTACAGCGACGAGGGCCGAGCCGACAGGCCAGGGCACGGCTCACCAGGTCGTCGTACGAGGCAGGGGCCGTGCTGTCCCGGACGGCGGTTACTGCCGCCCCCGAGCCGACCGTCGCGCTCATCGGGCGTTCACCCGCGGCCGCAACCCGGACAGCAGCGACTCGACACGGGCACGCGCGCCGAGTCCCTCCGCGTCGCCCGCCATCACATGACCGAGGTATTCGTTGTTGCTGCCGGCAGCCTTGACCGCCCGCCCCGGCTCGGCGAGCTGCACCTCCAACACGCCCTGGGCGTCCCGCACTTGATCGCAGCCGTCGATCGACTCCAGCGTCCCCGCGGTGTCCGGCACCAGGAAGCCGACGGCGGCGCTGCGCAGCCCGGTGTCGCTCCGGCGCAGGTCGGGGGCGCGGCCGAGGGCCACGTCGACGCAGGCCGCGGCCAGGTCGAGTCCGGTGACGTGCCGGATCAGCTCGTTGATGCGGTTTCCGGCCGGGCGGGGGTTCACCTCGACGAGGCGCGGACCGGCGGCGGTCAGCTTGATCTCGGTGTGGGCGACCACGGAGTCGAGGCCGAGCGCCTTGATCGCCTGCGTCGCGGTGTCCTGGGCGGCCTCCGTGTCGCCGGGGGCGAGCGCGGCTGGGAACATGTGGCCCGTCTCGATGAAGGCGGGCGCTCCGCCGACGCTCTTGTCGGTCACGCCCACCACATGGGTCGTCCCGTCGAACGACACGGTCTCCACGCTGACCTCGGGCCCGTCGAGGAGCTCTTCGAGCAGGAGGACGGGTGCCCGGACCTGGCCGCGGGCGTTCACCGGGAAGTCCGCGATCGCCGGACAGGCGTCCGCCAGCTCGCGCTCGTCGTCCAC
>NZ_JAPWHT010000424.1:0-8958 GCF_027270795.1 Streptomyces sp. ActVer | reverse complement strand
GGGGTGGGCAGGGGTGGGCAGGGGATCGGCCTGGAAGTAGGGGCGCAGCCCGCCTTCCAGGGGCGCGGGGAACTGCGCGGCCAGCCACAGCGGGCCCGCACCCGAAATCGCACCCACGGGGTCTGGGGCGGAGCCCCAGGGACGGGACGGCGGCTCCGGGCGCCCGGTTAGACTCGGGAGCACATCCCTGCTGAACCGCCGGAAGGCAAACCGTGCCAGAAGCGTCCCCCGTCGCCCCCGACACCGTCCTGGTCGTCGACTTCGGTGCGCAGTACGCCCAGCTCATCGCCCGCCGAGTCCGCGAGGCCCGGGTCTACAGCGAGATCGTGCCGAGCACCATGCCGGTCGCGGAGATGCTCGCCAAGAACCCGGCGGCGATCATCCTCTCCGGCGGCCCCTCGTCGGTGTACGCGGAAGGCGCGCCCCGCCTGGACCGCGCCCTCTTCGAGGCCGGCGTCCCGGTCTTCGGCATGTGCTACGGCTTCCAGCTGATGGCGACCACCCTCGGCGGCACGGTCGACAACACCGGCGCCCGCGAGTACGGCCGCACCCCGCTGCACGTCACGCAGTCGGGGTCCCGCTCGACCCTCTTCGAGGGCACCCCGGACGAGCAGTCGGTGTGGATGTCCCACGGCGACGCGTGCAGCGCGGCCCCCGAGGGCTTCTCGGTGACGGCCTCCACGGACGTCGTCCCGGTCGCCGCCTTCGAGAACGACGAGAAGCGGCTGTACGGGGTCCAGTACCACCCCGAGGTCATGCACTCCACGCACGGCCAGCAGGTGCTCGAACACTTCCTGTACCGGGGCGCGGGCCTGACCCCGTCCTGGACCACCGGCAACGTGATCGAGGAGCAGGTCGCCGCGATCCGCGAGCAGGTCGGCGACAGGCGCGCCATCTGCGGCCTGTCCGGCGGTGTCGACTCCGCGGTCGCCGCGGCCCTCGTCCAGAAGGCCATCGGATCGCAGCTGACCTGCGTCTACGTCGACCACGGTCTGATGCGCAAGGGCGAGACCGAGCAGGTCGAGAAGGACTTCGTGGCCGCGACCGGCGTACAGCTGAAGGTCGTGGACGCGGAGGAGCGGTTCCTCAGCGCGCTCGCCGGGGTCTCCGACCCCGAGGAGAAGCGGAAGATCATCGGGCGCGAGTTCATCCGGGTCTTCGAGCAGGCGCAGGCCGAGATCATCGCGGACGAGGGTCCCGAGGTCGCCTTCCTGGTGCAGGGCACGCTCTACCCGGACGTCGTCGAGTCCGGCGGCGGCACCGGCACCGCCAACATCAAGTCCCACCACAACGTGGGCGGGCTGCCGGAAGACCTCGAGTTCAAGCTGATCGAGCCGCTGCGCAAGCTGTTCAAGGACGAGGTCCGGATGGTCGGCCAGGAGCTCGGCCTGCCGGACGAGATCGTCCAGCGCCAGCCGTTCCCGGGCCCCGGCCTCGGTATCCGGATCGTCGGCGAGGTCACCAAGGAGCGGCTCGACCTGCTCCGCGAGGCCGACGCCATCGCCCGCGAGGAGCTGACGGCGGCCGGCCTCGACCGCGACATCTGGCAGTGCCCGGTCGTGCTGCTCGCGGACGTCCGCAGCGTGGGCGTCCAGGGTGACGGCCGGACGTACGGCCACCCGATCGTCCTGCGGCCCGTCTCGTCCGAGGACGCCATGACCGCCGACTGGTCGCGCCTCCCGTACGACGTCCTCGCGAAGATCTCGACGCGCATCACGAACGAGGTCGCCGACGTCAACCGGGTCGTCCTCGACGTCACGTCGAAGCCGCCGGGCACCATCGAGTGGGAGTAGCCCCGGGGCTGCTGAAGGTCACGTCCGCTTGAGGGTCCGCACCGGCTCTCCGGGCTTCCAGATCTCGACGACCAGATACGTGTCGTCCTCGACGTAGGTCCGTACGACCTCCGTCAGCTCGGTGCGGAAGAGGTGGAACGGCTCCGGCGGTTCCACCTCTTCGGCGTACCGGGCGCGCTCCGCCGGGTCCTCGACCTCGACGGCCCGGCCCGCGATCCGTACATCACCGCCCGCCATCTCCGTGCCGGGACCCGGATTGGCCTGCAGGGCGAAGCGCGGGTCGCGGCGCAGGTCCAGTGCCTTGAGCGAGTCCGGCATCATGCCGAGCCACAACTCCCCGTTCAGGAACCGGACTTCGAGTCCCGAGGTGCGTGGCGACCCGTCCTTGCGGAGGGTCGCCACGATGTGGTGCGTGAAGGCCGAGAACCGGTCCTCGACGGTCTTGGCGAGGTCCGGTTCCGCGGCGGTGATCGCTGCCCAGTTCGATGTCGTCCGAGTCATACGACGAGTCTGACGCTGATACCCGACATTTTCTGTCGCCTTTGCGGCGGAGGGTTCCTCCTCGGTCGGATCGCTCAGATCAGCCCCGCCGACCGCAGCCGCCGGGCCAGCCGGTCCTTCCGTAACACCTCCAGACGCAGGAAGACCGCGAACACCGCGGCCATGGTGGCGCTCGCGGCGAGCGAGGCCCTCCAGCCCGCAGGGATCAGCAGCAGTGCCATCAGGGCCGCGCTGGCGGTCATGAAGACGGCCTTGCGGCGCCAGTCCAGGTCGTCGGCGAGCGAGTCGAACTCGATACGGGCCTTGAGCAGGCTGACCGCGGGGGCCACGTCGGGCAGTGGTTTGAGCGTGCCCGGGCGCATGCCCGGAGCGCGGCCTGCGGCGAGGCGGCCGAGGGCGGCCGTGCTGCGTTCGCGGGCCTCGGGGCGGGGGTCGCGGGTCAGGCGGACCTGGAGTGTCTGGCCGAGTCTGTTCGTCTCCTCGTAGCGGAATCCGTACTGCACGGCGATGTAGGTGAGCGCGGCGAGGCGGCGGGGGGATCCGCCGAGGTCGTCCAGGACGACCACGTCGCGCGTGGCGATCTGTCTGAGCATGCCCGTGACAAGGCGCTCGTTTCTCTTCATGGGCGGGTGGGGGGTGCGGTCGCGGGACGCGGTCCGCGCAGCGTAGGGGGGTGACTGCGCACGGGGGTCCTCCAGGGGGCGTCGGTGCAGGTGCCCGACCGAATAGTTGGCTCCGGACAGGCAGACCAGCGACCCCGTGCAACGGTTGTGCACTCTCTTCACGAACATCTCTGTTCTCCTGCGCTGACCGCCGGTAACTTCCCGCCCGTAAACACGTACGGAGTCCGTACCTCAGGGCTGGAGGACATATGCACGGGCCCACACCGCCCCTGCCGCTTCCCACCGACCGGCTGCGGTTCGCCATGCCGCCCATGCACGAGTCGCTCGACGACGAACGGCGGCACCGCAAGGAACGCCTCGCGGGCGCGCTGCGGCTCTTCGGCCGGCTCGGGTTCGAGGACGGGGTCTCCGGTCACATCACCGCGCGCGATCCGGAGTACAGCAACTGTTTCTGGGTCAATCCGTTCGGAATGCCGTTCAAGCACGTCACGGTCAGTGATCTGGTCATGGCCAACGAGGACGGGCAGGTGATCGAGGGCCGCTATCACGTGAACCAGGCGGCGTTCACCGTGCACGCCCAGGTGCACGCCGCCCGGCCGGACGTCGTCGCGGTCGCCCACTGCCACTCGGTGCACGGCCGCGCGCTGTCCGCGCTCGGCGACCTGCTCGACCCGATCACCCAGGAGAGCTGCGCCTTCTACGAGGACCACGCGCTGTACGACGCGTACTCGGGGGTCGCCGTGGACGCCGAGGAGGGGCGGCGGATCGCCTCCGGGCTCGGGACGCGCAAGGCGCTCGTGCTGCGCAACCACGGGCTGCTGACCGTCGGCGACTCGGTGGACGCGGCGGCCTGGTGGTTCCTGTCGATGGAGCGCTCGTGCCAGGTGCAGCTGACCGCGTGCGCGGCGGGCCGTCCCGTGCTCATCGACCACAAGCAGGCGGTCGCGACACGGGAGCAGCTCGGCGGGGATCTGGTGGCGTGGATCAACTACCAGCCGCTGTGGCAGGACATCAGCCGCAGCGAACCCGATCTCCTCAGCTAGCCGATCCCTCCATTCGGAAGCCCCCAGCCGGAATTCCCGAGTCACCCGTGTCAGAAGTCCCGCAGCACCGCCGCCTTCGTCGCCGCGAACTCCTCGTCCGTGAGCACGCCGTCGCGGTGCAGTTCGCCCAACTCCCTGAGGCGGCGCAGAAGTACGTCGTGGTGACCCTGCCGGGGCAGCTGCGGTACGGCGTCCCCGCGTGCGGCCGGGAGGCGGGGCGGGTCGCCCTGGGCGTACTCGCCGGACCGGGTGGACGGGTGCGGGAGCCGGGCCATGACCGCGGTGGCGACCAGCGCCGTGAGCAGATCGCGGCGGGCACTGCCCCACAGGTCGAGGGCGAACGGGTCCTTCTCCGGCGGCAGTTTGGAGAACACCGAGTCGCGGGTCACGAAGCGCAGGAACCCGTCCTCGTAACCGGAATTGGGCAGCCACTCCACCTGGACCAGGTCCGGCAGCTCGATGATGCGCGGGCCCGTCGCGCGCTTCACCCGGTCCGAGGTGTCGCTCCAGTCGATACGGACCTGGGTGCCGTCGAACGACACCGTGCCGTCGCTGGAACGGACCGAGACGGGGACGGGAGGGCCCGGCACGAGGTAGGTTCTGGCCGGTTCCTTGGGAATCTCTTCGAGGAGCAGGGCGCGCCGGATCTCCTCGGCGACGTACTCGGCGACGCCAGAGCGGTCGATGTCCACCACCAGCCGGTACGGGTCCGCGGGCTCGGGCAGGCGGCCACCGGTCGCCTGGAGCAGCGGGTCGGCGCCCTCGCGGAGTCTCAGGCGCAGGCGGCCCCGCTTGCGTTCGGGTTCGTAAGCGACGCCCGCGACCGCTTCGAGGGGCACGGCGATCTCTCCGTACGTCTGCCGGAACAGCGGCACGGAGCGGTGCAGTCCAGGGGTGATCCGGACCGTGCTGCCGTCGAAGGCCCAGGTCCCGTCGCGCTGGATGATCTCGGCCATACGGGAATTCTCGCAGCCGGGTCAACACGGGGGTGGGTGGTTCACCCGCGCTGAGCAGACCTGGCGGACGCGCGGGGTGTGGGGTACGGCACAATGCGCTGTCGTCGCGAGGCAGTTGTGCGGCTGCGCAGATGTGCGGGGGTTGACTGTGCGACCGATGGCCCTGGGGCCGGTGGTCGTGCCGCTGTCCGTGGTGCGGCGGTGGCGTGCGAACGTGACATATCGGAACGTGGCATATCGGTTGGGCGTGCGGTCGGTTCGGTGGGGCGTGCGGTGAATGAGGGTTCGACCCAATGGTCTGGAAGGCGGCAACGGGCGTGGCGGTGCAGGAGACTGGACAGGGCGCGGGGCGTGAAGCCGGGCGCGGCGCCGGTCGGAGCGGGCACGAGGGGGGCTGCACCTGCGGGAACTGTCCGCACGGGGCACGCGAGGGGCATCGGCGTGCCGTTGCCGAATTCCTTTCCAAGCGGGACGAATTGGCGTCCGGGCGGGGGCTGCCCGCGGCCGTGGCGTATTCGGCCGGGGCATCCAGGCAGTGGGTGTCGGACGAGCTGACCCAGTCCGCGGACGTCGTCGCGGAGCGCGGACGTGCCGAGGGCGAGGTCTGGCTCGGCCTGGTGTGGCGGCGAACCGTCATCGCCGTATGGGGAGTTGTCGTCGTTCTGCTCCTGGTGCAGACGCTCACCGCGATCGGGGCGGGCTGGACGGCCGCGCGGACCGCGGGGCTGGTGGCCGCGGTGGTCGTGAGCGCACTGCTGACCGGGGCCTCGTGGTTCCACCGGGCGCGGGGCGGGGTGCTGGCGCCCGTCATCGGCGAGGACAACCGGCTGTCCACATCCCGTGCCGTGGCGGTCGGCTGGGTGCTGTTCGTCGTCTACGCCGTGCTCGTGCTGGCGGGGCGGCTGGCCGGCGCGTCCTCCCCCGACGAGCGGGACTCCCTGATCGCGGGGCTCGACCTCGCGCGGGGAGCCGGGATCGTGACCGTGCTCGCCGTCGTGTGCGCGATCGCCGTGCTCGTGCGGCGGGTCGTGGGGCTGCGCGTCCTCGGACAGCGGCTGCAGAAGGTACGGGCCGGCCGGCCCCGCGCCGCGGATCTCCTCACCGACGACTCGGGCCGGGGCAACTTCGCCGACATCCAGTACGTGGTCGTGGGCGCCGTCGCGCTGGTCTTCGCGGCGGTGCGACTGGCCCGGCGGCCCGAGCAGTTGCCCGATCTGCCGTGGGGGCTGGCCGTGATGGTGCTGGTGTCGGCCGCCACGTATGTCGCCGGGAAGTACGCGGAGGGCGGGCGGCCGGTGATTCTGTCGGTCGTGCGGGCCCGCGAGGCGGGGGACCTGGACGCGCCGATCCGGACCGGCGACGACATCGAGATCCGGGGCGCCGGATTCGTGCCGCCCGGGGCGCAGGGCGCGGACCGGCTGTCGCGGATGGTGGTGCGGATCGGGGCCGTGCATGTGCATGTGCCACTGGTTCCGGTGCCCGGCGGGTTCAGCAACCCGTCCGACGCGGTGCTCACCGTGCCGGTGCCGGCGGATGTGGAGCCCGGGCGGGTGGACGTACAGGTCGTCACCGCGGCGGGGCTGGAGACGAACCGGGTGGGGATCGATGTGACGGAGTGACCGCGGGCCCGGTGACGCGGTGACCGCGGCTCGCGGCGCCCGGCCTGCGGCTTCCGCCACCCGCATGGACGCCGCAGGGGCATCTCCCCGGAGGATGGCGTGCGGATGCGGATCCTCCGTTCCCGTACGGGTTCAAAAGGGATGTTCAGGGGGACCTGGTGAAAATTTGTGCGTCCGCTCTTGAGCGGGAGCTCGCCGTCGTACGTATCGTCTGTTGAGGGGTGAACCGTTCGGCGGCGGCGAGAGGCGGCGGAGAGCGATGGCTCACGGCATGCGAATGGACACGCACTCCGGGTACGGGGACGACGGCGGCGGTGACTGGCGGGATGCCGCGACGCGATACGCCCTGCTTCCGCTGCGGGTCTTCCTCGGTGTCACCTTCATCTACGCGGGAATCGACAAGCTGACCGACAGCGCCTTCATGCACGACGCGGGGGCCGGGTCGGTCGGCGACCTGATGCGGACGGTGCGCGACTCGTCGGCCATTCCCGCGCTCGTCGATCTCGCCCTCAAGAACCCCGTCGGCTTCGGCTACGCCATCGCCTTCGGTGAGCTCGCGGTGGGCATCGGCACACTGATCGGTCTCTTCGCTCGTCTTGCCGCGTTCGGCGGCGCCCTGATCTCCCTCAGCCTCTGGCTGACGGTGAGCTGGGCGTCGGACCCGTACTACTACGGCAACGATCTTCCCTACCTGATGGCCTGGCTGCCGATCGTGCTCGCCGGTGCGTCGGTGTTCTCGGTGGATGCGATGATCCGGTCTCGGCGTCGGCGCCGGGCCGGCGCGTATTGAGGGATTCGCTGGAAGCGTTGTGACTTGGCTGCGGGCCGGTGGGGTCTTGTCGCGCCCCGCGGCGGAGCCGCAAATGTCAGAGCCCCGCGCCCCCTACGGGGCGCTGTCCTGGCCCTGAGTCTCCCGTGTGTGGAGTGCGCGGCGCTGACGGCGTCGGACTCCGTGGGCCAGGGTGCCTGCCGCGGCTGCCAGGCAGAGGCCGCCGGTGACCAGGGGGATCACCACGAACCACGGGGTGTCCCAGGCCTCGCCCGCGTCTCCGGCGTAGATGACGCCCGTGAGGGTGAGGAAGAAGCCCGCGATGAGCCGGCCGGGCTGGAACTCATGACGTGACACGGGTGACCTCCGCCTGTCCGATGCCGACTTCGAGGGTGAGGTCGAGCGTGCCGCCTGCCTTGCTCTTGTCGGTGCTCTCTCCCGTGGGGGAGAGCGTCACCTGCTTGTGCTTGCCCGGGGCCACGTCCACGTCCTTCTTGTCGTCGCCCGGCAACTGGATGTCGCCGACGCCCACTTCGATCACCAGCTTCACCGTCACGTCCTTGGGCAGGATCACCTTGAGCTGTCCCATCCCCACCTCGGCGTTCGTCGTCACGGTCCGGCCCTTGGCCAGGTCGATCCGGCTGAGGTCGAGCGTGCCGACGCCGGTGCCGAGGTCGTACTGCTCCTGTACGGCGGCGGCCGTGGCCGGTGTCCAGTCCGTACGCACCCAGTGGGTGCTGATGTTCTTCGGCAGTGCCGCCGAGCACGCCAGCAGGCCCGCCGTGACGATCGCGAGGAAGATCGACCCCGCTCCCGTGCGCCCCCGGAACGCGCTGACCGCGATGCCCAGGCCGAGCACGCCGAGCGCGCAGGCCAGGCCGGTCTGCAGGCTGGCGCCCAGTGCGCGGTCGTCCCAGGTCAGGCGGGTGGCGAGCAGGCCGGCGAGGAGGGCGAGCAGGAACACCGAGCCGCCGATCGAGCGGGGGCCGCGCGGCTTGGGCGCCCGGGTCCGTATGTCCCGGCCGTGGCCGCCGCCCTGCGCGATGGTGATCGCCGCCGCGATGTCGCGCTCGCGCACGTCCTTGGGGCCCCACAGATAGCCCGTGCCGCCCACATACGTGCCGTCCTTGACGATGGGCTCGCGCCACCAGGAGGGGAACGAGGCCGGGACGGGCGGTGCCTGTGCCTCCGGCGGCGCGTCGGCGACGGCCTGCGCGGCGAGCGGGTCGGGGTCCTCCGTCGCGCGCTGCCGCGACCAGTACCCGGCGCCGGCGAGGAGCAGCGAGAGCGTCGTCGCGAACGTCAGCACGCCGCTGTTGGTCAGCATGGAGAGGAACACACCGCAGCCGACCAGGGCGAACAGCACGCCCGCCAGCGCCTGGCCGTCCACCCGGCCGGTGAGGAGCTTGCGCACCTCGTTCTCGTCCTCGTCGTCGTTCGGGACGAAGAGCCAGGCGAAGCCGTAGAAGATGAGGCCCAGGCCGCCGGTCGCCGAGAGCACGGCGAGCACGATCCGGAAGATCACCGGGTCCATGTCACAGTGCCGCCCGAGCCCCGCGCACACGCCGCCCAGCATCTTGTGCCGAGGGTCGCGCCGGAACTTCCGCGGGACCTCGGGCACACCGGGCTCCCCCGGCGTGACCGGACTCCCCGG
>NZ_JAPWHT010000423.1:0-8993 GCF_027270795.1 Streptomyces sp. ActVer | reverse complement strand
GCGGGCATGCGGAAAGCGTTGCTGTGCAAGGTGGTGGGACCCCCACGGGAGACAGAACTGGAGACGCGACGCCGCCGGACGCTCCGCTCACGGGGACCTGTGGGGAGCAGCACCGACGGCGTCGATGCGGGAATCCTTGCGCACGGAGAGTGAACGGTCAGCAAGCTGACGGGAGTTCACTCATACGTGGAGTTTCCGTGCGCTTCTTCGAATCACTCGGCACGCGCGTTCCTCATCTCCACCCGGATGCCCGAACCGGCTCGAACGCGCCGGTTGACGCGCCGGAGCACGCGCGAAAGTGCAGAACGAGCGGGCCGGGCGGATGGTTACGCTCTGTCAACACAGGTCCTAGCCGACGACCTTGCCGTTCAGCACCACCCGTCGGGGCGCCGCCAGCACCCGTACGTCCGCCCGTGGGTCCCCCTCGTACACGACGAGGTCGGCCGGTGCTCCCTCGTCCAGACCCGGCCGTCCCAGCCACGCCCGGGCGCCCCACGCCGTCGCCGACAGCGCCTCGACAGGCGGGATTCCGGCGGCCACCAGCCCGGCGACCTCGCCCGCCACCAGGCCGTGCGCGAGGGTGCCGCCCGCGTCGGTGCCGACGTACACGGGGACACCGGCGTCGTACGCGGCGCGCACGGTGTCGTAGCGGCGCTCGTGCAGCCGTCGCATGTGCGCCGACCACTGGGGGAACTTGGCCTCGCCGCTGGCCGCGAGCTGCGGGAAGGTGGCGATGTTGACGAGGGTCGGGACGATGGCGACGCCGCGTTCGGCGAAGAGCGGGATGGTGTCCTCGGTCAGGCCGGTGGCGTGCTCGATGCAGTCGATGCCCGCCTCCACCAGGTCCCGCAGGGAGTCCTCGGCGAAGCAGTGCGCGGTGACCCGGGCGCCCAGACGGTGGGCCTCGGCGATCGCCGCCTCGACCTCGGCGCGGGGCCAGCAGGCGCCCAGGTCGCCCGTTTCACGGTTGAGCCAGTCCCCCACGAGTTTCACCCAGCCGTCGCCCCGGCGGGCCTCCTGGGCGACGTACGCGACGAGGTCGTCCGGCTCGATCTCGTGGGCGAAGCCGCGGATGTAGCGGCGGGTGCGGGCGATGTGGCGGCCCGCCCGGATGATCTTCGGGAGGTCCGCGCGGTCGTCGATCCAGCGGGTGTCGGAGGGCGAGCCCGCGTCGCGGATGAGCAGGGTGCCGGCCTCTCGGTCGGTCAGGGCCTGCTTCTCGGCGGTGTCGTCCGCGACGGGGCCGCTGGGGCCCAGGCCCACGTGGCAGTGGGCGTCCACGAGGCCTGGTAGGGCCCAGCCGTTCACAGTGCGGATGTCACGGGCGCCTTGTGGGCGCTCGTAGGTGACCTTTCCGCCGACGATCCAGAGTTCGTCCCTGGCGTCGTCGGGGCCGACGAGGACTCGGCCCTTTACGTGCAGCACCGGCTGATCGCTCATGTACTGCACCCTAATTCTTCGGTGGAGTGCGTACGGAGGCTGCGGGCCGGTGGGGCTGGTCGCGCCCACGCGGCGGAGCCGCATATCGATACAGCTCAGCGCCCCTGAAGGGGCACGGAGCGCTCAGCCCTCCTTGCTCGGTCGGCCGGGGCTGTCCTCCTCCACGTCCGCCATCGCCGGGTCCAGCAGGCGGGAGAGGAAGTGCCTCGTCCGCTCGTGGGTCGGGTTGCCGATCACCTGGGCCGGGGTGCCGTCCTCGACGATCACGCCGGCGTCCATGAAGACGACCCGGTCGGCGACCTCGCGGGCGAAGGTCATCTCGTGGGTGACGACCATCATGGTCATGCCCTCGTCGGCGAGCATGCGCATGACGGCGAGGACGTCGCCGACGAGCTCCGGGTCGAGGGCGGAGGTGGGCTCGTCGAAGAGCATCACCTCGGGGCCCATGGCGAGCGCGCGGGCGATGGCGACGCGCTGCTGCTGGCCGCCGGAGAGGGAGGCGGGGTACGCGTCCGCCTTCTCGGAGAGGCCGACCCGCCGGAGGTTCTCGGCGGCGACCTTCGCGGCCTCCTCCTTATCGCGGCCGAGCACCCGGCGCTGCGGCAGCGTGAGGTTCTCGGTCACCGTCAGGTGCGGGAAGAGGTTGAACTGCTGGAAGACCATGCCGATCCGGCGGCGTACGGCGTCGATGTCCACATCGGGGTGGGTGACTTCGGTGCCGCCGACGAAGACCTGGCCCTTGGTGGGCTCTTCGAGGAGGTTCACGCAGCGCAGGAGCGTGGACTTGCCGGAGCCGGAGGGGCCGATGACGCACACGACCTCGCCGGAGCGGACCTCCAGGTCGATGCCGCGCAGCACCTCGTTGTCGCCGAACGACTTGTGCAGGCCGCGGACCTGGATCTCCGGCGTACCGCTCGCGTCCTTCGTGAGGGCCGGACTGCTCGTAGTGCTCACTTGGTGGCCTCCCCGGCCTTCGCCTCAAGGCGGCGTACGACGAAACCGAGCGGGATCGTGACCAGCAGATAGCACAGGCCCGCCACCAGGATCGGTGTCGAGTTGGCGGTCTCGCTGGCCAGGTCGCGGCCGAACTTGGAGAGTTCGCGCTCCTCCAGCGTGACCCCGAGGAACAGCACCAGCGAGGAGTCCTTGAAGAGGAGCACCAACTCGTTGGTGAGCGGCGGAATCACGATCCGGAACGCCTGCGGAATGACGATCGAGACCATGGCCCGGGCATGCGAGAAGCCCAGCGAACGGGCCGCCTCCATCTGCCCCTTGGGCACGGCCTGGATGCCCGCGCGGATCGTCTCCGCCATGTACGCCGCCGCGACGAGACCGAGCGCGAGCGCGACCTTTCCGTACGTGCCGCCGGGGATCTCCGTGCCGGGGAACGCCAACGGCACGGCGACGCCCACGAAGATGAAGATCAGCAGGGCGGGCAGCCCGCGGAAGATCTCGATGTAGATACCGGCCAGCCACCGGTACGGCCCCACGGAGGAGAGCCGCATCAGGGCGACGACCACGCCGAGGGCGAGGCCGAAGACGAAGCCGGACACCGTGTAGAGGACGGTGTTCTTCAGCGCCAGCGTGATGATGTCCGGGAACATCCGCTCGGCCAGGTCGACCTGCGCGAACTGGTTCTGCAGCTGCTCCCAGTCGGCCGTGACGCCGAGAGCGATCAGCGCGGCGACGAACACCGCGTACTGGACGCCCCGCGACACGGCCCGCTTCTGACGTCTGGTCAGACCGCTTCTGCGTGGCTGGACCTTGGTGTCCGCCTCACTCATGAGGCGGCGGACGGGGAAGCGGAGGCGGCGTCCTCGTCGTACGGGCCGATCCACTTCTCGTACAGCTTCTTGTACGTGCCGTCCGCCTTCGCGTCCGCCAGCGCCTTGTTGATGGCGTCGACGAGCTTGGTGTTGCCCTTCTTCACCGTGACGCCGTACTCCTCACCGGTGTTGATGTTGTCGGCGACCTCGAAGGCGGCCGCGTTGGCCTTGTCCTTCAGCCAGCCCTGGACGACCGGGTAGTCGATGACGACGGCCTTGACCTGGCCGGTGCGCAGGCCGTTCAGGAGCGCGTCGGAGGACTCGAAGGAGACCGGGTCGAGGCCCTTGCTCTTCGCGAACTCCTCGCCGGTGGTCTGCGCCTGGGCGCCGACCTTCTTGCCCTTGAGGTCCGCGAGGGAGGAGATGCCGCTCTTCTTGTCGGCCAGGACGGCCTGGGTGGCCTCGAAGTACGGGTCGGAGAAGTCGACGTTCTTCTTGCGCTCGTCTGTGATCGTCATGCCGGCCGCGGCGAGGTCGCACTGGCCGGCGTTGAGGGACCCGCCGGTCTTGAAGTTCTCGAAGGGCTGGTCGAGGATCACCTGCTTCACACCCAGGTCCTTGGCGACCAGGTCGATGATCGAGACGTCGAAGCCCTGCACCTTGCCGTCGATCTCCGACTGGAACGGCGGGTACGGCAGGTGCGTGCAGGTGGTGAGCTGCCCGCCCTTCACCAGCTCGACCCCGTTCGCGGTGGTCTTCTTGCCCCCGTCGTCGTCCGAAGAACAGCCGGCTACGAGCAGCAGCCCGGCCGTCGCGGTGGTGGCGGCCAGGATGCGGGACCGGCGCCCGAGGACCATCTTCACGGGGGTTGACCTCCTGTGGGGAAACTGTGGCTTCTGATTATAAGGAAAGGTTTGAGGCTCTCAAACCATTCCCATGGCCATTGAGCCGTCCGGCCTCAGAAGTCGTCGGTGGGGCGGGCGGGGACCCGCCCGTTACGCTCGTGTGCGTCTACCCCGTGAGCGCCGTCCGTGAACGAAGAGAGCACTGCTGTGACCCACCCCCTCCTGGACCTGGCGCCGCTGAGCGCCGCGCACTTCGCGTCGATCGAGGACCGCGTGGCGCGGCTGCTCTCCACCGAGCAGGACGTGCTGATCACCCAGGGCGAGGCGCTGCTGCCGCTGGAGGGAGCCATTCGCGGCGCCGCGGGGCCCGGCACGACGGCTCTCAACGTGATCACCGGTCCGTACGGGCAGACGTTCGGCGACTGGCTGAGGGACTGCGGTGCGACGGTGTACGACCTGGCCGTCCCCTTCCACACCGCGGTCACGGCCGCACAGATCCAGGAGGCCTTCGCCGAGCACCCCGAGATCGACTTCGTCTCCCTCGTCCACGCGGAGGCGGCCACCGGCAACACCAACCCGGTCGCGGAGATCGGCGAGGTCGTACGGGCGCACGGTGCCCTGTTCTACCTGGACGCGGTGGCGTCGATCGGTGCGGAGCCGGTGCTGCCGGACGCGTGGGGCGTGGACCTGTGCGTGATCGGCGCCCAGAAGGCGATGGGCGGGCCGGCCGGGGTCTCCGCGGTCTCGGTGAGCGCGCGGGCCTGGGCCCGGATGGCCGCCAACCCGCACGCTCCGCGCCGCTCCTACCTCTCCCTCCTGGACTGGAAGGAGCGCTGGATCGACACCGGTCGGCGGGCGCTCCTGCATGCCCCGGCACAGTTGGAGATGCTCGCGCTGGAGGCGTGCGTGGTCCGTATCGAGGAGGAGGGGCTCGACACGGTGATGTCCCGCCACGCCGCGGCGGCCGCCGCTACCCGGGAGGGGGTGCTCGCGCTGGGCGCCGGGTTCGAGCCGTACGTGTACGAGGCCTCTGCGGCGGCTCCGGTCGCCACGACGTTGCGAACCCCTGAGGGGGTCGACGCCTCCGGGCTGGTCGTCAGGGCACTGGCCGCCGACCCGACGTTGCCGCTCGCCGCGGGTGGCGGTGCCCTGGCCAAGGAGATGATCCGGGTCAACCACTACGGCCCCGCGGCGACCCTGGACTCCGTCCGGTCCTCCCTCTCCGCGCTGCGCACCGCGCTGGCAGAGGGCTGAGTTTCGTCTGCGGCCCGGTGGGGGCTTGTCGCGCAGTTCCCCGCGCCCCTGGGCAGGTGGGGGTTTCGGTGGTTTGCGACGTGCAGGTCGTCCGTGGCTGAGCGCGCAGTTCCCCGCGCCCCCAAAAGACAAAAGCCGGGGCGCAGCCCCGCTTTTAGGGGTGCGGGGAACTGCGCGACAAGCCCCCACCGGACCCGCACCCGACAACGAACCCCACACCCCCGGAACCGCGCCGGAGGCGACCCGCGTCCTTCGCGGCATGACCGGCATGATCAGAAACCGTGTGACCGGCCGCCGAGTGACCAGAACCGTGCTGTCCGTCGAGGCGGAGACCGTCGCCGACCTGCACTCCCGGGCGCGGGCGACGTACTACCCGGCCGGGGCGCCGCAGGACGGCACGGACTGGGCAGCGGCCTGGCGCGGCGCCATCGAGCGCCCGGACGGACAGGTGCTGTGCACGGTCCACGAGGGCCGCATCGTGGCCGTCGCCTCGTTCCGCACCGCGGAGGGCGCGCCCGCCGACACCGTGAAGCTGTTCCAGCTGCATGTCGACCCGGACCACTGGCGTTCGGGCCTCGGGACCGCCCTGCACGCCGAGTGCGTGGAGCAGTGGCGGGCCGACGGCAGGCGGATCGCGACGCTCGACGTGCACGTGGACAACGAGCGGGCCCGGGACTTCTACGCCCGCCGGGGCTGGGTGCCGGATCCGGAGAACCCGCCGGTCGCGGGCGATCACCATCTCGCCCTGCGGTACGCGGTGGGCACGGCCTCCGCCCGGGAATGAACCGAGGCGGTTGAACGTTCACGTACGGAGCGGAGGGTGCCTCCGTGTCCGTACGAGCCGAAAGAGCCGAAGACATGCGCGTCGAGATCTGGAGCGACATCGCCTGCCCGTGGTGCTACGTGGGCAAGGCCCGCTTCGAGAAGGCGCTCGACGCCTTCCCGCACCGCGACGACATCGAGGTGGTGCACCGCTCCTTCGAGCTCGACCCCGGGCGCGCCAAGACCGACATCCAGCCGGTGATCAGGATGCTCACCAAGAAGTACGGGATGAGCGAGGCGCAGGCGCAGGCGGGCGAGGAGAACCTCGGCACGCAGGCCGCCGCCGAGGGTCTGGAGTACCGCACCCGGGACCGCGACCACGGCAACACCTTCGACATGCACCGGCTGCTGCACCTCGCCAAGGAGCGGGGCAGGCAGGACGAGCTGATCCAGCTCTTCTACAGGGCGAACTTCGCCGAGGAGCGGTCCGTCTTCGGCGACGACGAGCGGCTCGTGGAGCTGGCCGTCTCCGCCGGGCTCGACGCCGACGAGGCCCGCAAGGTGCTCGCCGACCCGGCCGCGTACGCCGACGAGGTCCGCGCCGACGAGCGCGAGGCGGCCGAGCTGGGCGCGAACGGCGTGCCGTTCTTCGTCCTGGACCGGAAGTACGGCGTCTCCGGCGCCCAGCCCGCCGAGGTCTTCGCGCAGGCCCTGGAGCAGGCGTGGGGCAGCCACTCGCCGCTCAAGCTGATCCAGCAGGACGACGCCGAGGCGTGCGGCCCCGACGGATGCGCGGTGCCGCAGAACTGACGCGGACGGCAAAAGCGCAGGTCGGGGCGGATCCATAAGCGTTGCTTGGCGAAACCACGTAGAAGTCGGCAATGGACGGGGAGAGCCCCGGCCCTCAGAGTGGCCCCATGGAGACCTTCGAGACCCTCGTCCGAGCCGAGTTCGCCGCGAAGAACACCTATCTCAACACCGCGAGCACCGGGCTGCTCCCAGCCCGCGCGGTCGACGCGATGCGGGCCGGCGTCGAGTCCGTGGCGGCCGGGCAGCCGCAGGACATGTTCGCCGACGTGGAGGCGGCCCGCGCCGCCTTCGCCCGTCTCGTCGGAGTCCCGGACCGCCGTGTCGCGGCCGGGGCCTCCGTCGCCGTCTACAGCGGACTGATCGCCGCCTCGCTGCCCGAGGGCGCCGAAGTCCTCACCGCCGAGGCCGACTTCACCTCCGTGGTGAACCCCTTCCACGTGCGCAGCGACCTCAAGGTGCGCACCGTGCCACTGGAGCGGATCCCGGAGTCGGTGCGCCCCGGCACCGCCCTCGTCGCGGTCAGCGCCGTGCAGTCCGCGGACGGCCGGATCGTCGATCTGCCGGCGCTGCGCGAGGCAGCCCGCGAGCACGGGGCCCGTACGTACCTCGACGCGTCCCAGGCCACCGGATGGCTGCCCGTCGAGGCGGACGCGTACGACTATGTGTCCTCCGTCGCCTTCAAGTGGCTCGTCTGCCCGCGGGGAGTGGCTTTCCTGGTCGTTCCGGAGGACCTGGGAGGACTCAACCCGATCTTCGCGGGCTGGGTCGCGGGAGAACACCCCTGGGACAGCTGTTACGGGCCGGTCGAGGAACTCGCCCACTCCGCACGGCGGTTCGACGAGAGCCCGAGCCTCTTCTCGTACGCGGGCGCCCGCCACTCGCTGGAGCTGATCGAGGAGTTGGGCGTGGACGCCGTGCACGCCCATGACCTCGCCCTCGCCGACCGCTTCCGCGCGGGCCTGGCCGGCCTGGGCCAGGAGCCGGTTCCGGCACCGGGCTCTGCGATCGTCTCCGTGCCCGGACTCGGCCACAGGCAGCCGGAGTTGAGCCGGGCGGGGATCGAAGTCTCGGACCGCGCGGGCAACTTGAGGGCCGCGTTCCACCTGTACAACACGGCCGCGGATGTCGATCGTCTGCTGGACGTCCTGTCGGGCTGATTGCCGGACCCACTGGCGCGGGGTCCACGGGGACGCTAGGAAGGGCATCACGAGGTGGTGGTGCCGGTGGAGCCAACTCTCCACAAGTCCGAACGGCCGCCCGCGGATGCGGAGTTGCATCGGCGGCTGGTGTACGGCGACGAGTCCGCGCTGTCCGAGGCCTACGCGGCGTACGGCGGGCTCGTGCGACGGATCGCCCGGCGCGTCACGAACAGCCCGGCGGCCGCCGAGGACGTGGCGCAGGAGGTCTTCGCCCAGCTGTGGAGCAGGCCGTACGCGTTCGACGCGCGCCGGGGTTCGCTGCGCACCTGGCTGTCCGTGCTCGCGCACCGGCGGGCCGTGGACTGGGTGCGCAGCGAGGCCCGGCATCGCAAGGCCGCCGGGGCGGACGACTCCACGCTGCACGCCATCCCCGACACCGGGCCGGGCCCCGACGAGGCCGTCGTCGACCGCGAGCGCTCGCTGCTGCTGCATTCCGCGCTGGCCGAACTCCCGCAGCCGCAGCGGGAGGTGGTCCACCTCGCCTACTTCGCGGGCCGCACCTACCGTCAGGCCGCCGTCGAGCTCGGCATCCCGGAGGGCACCGCCAAGACCCGCTTACGGTCCGCGCTGCGCAAGTTGGCCGAGACTTTGGCCGAGCCGCCGGATCCGGCGTGGGAAAGGGGCGCATGATGGCGACAGGGGAAGGAGGCGTCCGGTGACCGACGACCACGACGGTGTGCCCGAGCTGCTGGCCGCCTGGGCCCTCGGCGCGCTGCAGCCCGCGGACGAGAAGGCCGTACCGCCGCATCTGGCCGGCTGCGAGAGCTGCGCGGCGGAGGCGGAACGGCTCCGCGAGACCGTACGGCTGCTGGACGTGCCGCCGGGGACGGCCGCGGGCAACGGATCGTCGGCAGCGGCCGCGCGGAACCGGTCGGCCGCGGTCTCGCAGAACGGTTCGGCGGCCGGGGTGACGAGAT
>NZ_JAPWHT010000422.1:0-9005 GCF_027270795.1 Streptomyces sp. ActVer | reverse complement strand
CACCAGCGGCTCCAGCTCGTCCGCGGTCACGGCCGCACCCGAGACGACCCCGGACGCCGTGCCCTCGTGGCCGTCGACGGTCGCGACGACGGTCAGCGTGCGCCCGCGCGTCACGCCGTTCGTGGTCAGCGCGTTGCCCGCCCAGCGCAGGTTCGCCGTCGAGTGCTCGTCGGCGATCACGACACAGCCGTCGGCCCTGGACAGTTCGAGGGCACGCTCGACGATCTCGTGCGGCTTGTTCGTCCGAGGGCTCATCGACCGGCCTCCTGCGTGGTGTTCAGAATGTTGACGCCCTTGAAGAGGGCCGACGGGCAGCCGTGCGAGACCGCCGCGACCTGGCCCGGCTGGGCCTTGCCGCAGTTGAAGGCGCCGCCCAGGACGTAGGTCTGCGGGCCGCCGACCGACGCCATCGAGCCCCAGAAGTCCGTGGTCGTCGCCTGGTAGGCCACGTCCCGCAACTGACCGGTGATCCGCCCGTTCTCGATCTTGAAGAACCGCTGGCCGGTGAACTGGAAGTTGTAGCGCTGCATGTCGATCGACCACGACCGGTCGCCGACGACGTAGATCCCGCGGTCGACGCTCCCGATCAGATCCTCCGTGGACATCCCGGCGGGATCGGGCTGCAGCGACACGTTCGCCATGCGCTGTACGGGCACATGGCCGGGGGAGTCGGCGTACGCGCACCCGTTGGACCGCTCGAAACCGGTCAGCTTCGCGATGCGCCGGTCCAGTTGGTAGCCCACCAACGTCCCGTCCTTCACCAGGTCCCAGGACTGCCCGGCCACGCCCTCGTCGTCGTACCCGATGGTCGCGAGCCCGTGCTCGGCGGTGCGGTCCCCGGTGACGTTCATCAGGTCGGAGCCGTACCGCAGCTTGCCCAGCTGGTCGAAGGTGGCGAAGGAGGTCCCGGCGTACGCCGCCTCGTAACCGAGCGCGCGGTCCAGCTCGGTGGCGTGGCCGATGGACTCGTGGATGGTCAGCCACAGGTTGGACGGGTCGACGACCAGGTCGTACACGCCCGCCTCGACGCTCGGCGCCCGCATCTTCTCGGCGAGCAGCTCCGGGATCCGCGCGAGCTCCGACTCCCAGTCCCAGCCGGTGCCCGTGAGGTACTCCCAGCCGCGCCCGACGGGCGGCGCGATCGTGCGCATCGAGTCGAACTCGCCGCTCGACTCGTCGACGGCGACGGCGGTCAGCTGGGGATGCAGCCGCACCCGCTGCTGCGTCGTCACCGTCCCAGCCGTGTCCGCGTAGAACTTGTTCTCGTGCACCGTCAGCAGCGAGGCGTCCACATGACTGACGCCGTTCGCCTCGAGCAGCCGCGCGCTCCACTCGGCGAGCAGCCCGGACTTCTCCTCGTCCGGTACGGAGAAGGGGTCGATCTCGTACGAGGAGATCCAGGTCTTCTCGGAGTGCACCGGCTCGTCCGCGAGCTCCACACGCTCGTCCGAACCCGCCGCCTTGATCACCTGGGCCGACAGCTTCGCCATCGCCACGGCCTGCGACGCCACCTTCGCGGCGGAGTCCATCGTCAGGTCCACCCCCGACGCGAACCCCCAGGTCCCGCCGTGCACCACACGCACCGCGTATCCCAGGTCCGTGGTGTCCGAGGACCCGGCGGGCTTCGCGTCCCGCAACCGCCAGGCCGCGCTGCGCACCCGCTCGAACCGGAAGTCCGCATGGTCGGCGCCCAGCGCCCTGGCCCGCGCGAGCGCCGCGTCGGCCAGGGCCCTCAGCGGCAGTGCCGTGAAGGCTTCGTCGATGGAATGAGGCACGGAGGTCTCCCTGCTGTCGTCGCCTGTCGGTCCGATCATGTCGCGCGGGCGCGCCGGGGGCCACAACTTTCTGTAGGGATCCGACAGCGAGTCCGGTACGTCACTGTCGGCGCCCGATTCTCCGTACGGGGGACGGTGCCGATAGGTTTTCGAGGTACCAGACCGGCTATCGAAAGGGTGATCCGTTGAGCCGCTCGGTTCTCGTCACCGGAGGAAACCGGGGCATCGGCCTCGCCATCGCCCGCGCTTTCGCCGACGCGGGCGACAAGGTCGCGATCACATACCGCTCGGGCGAGCCCGCAGCTCTTCGAAAAGAAGGGTTCCTCGCAGTCAAGTGCGACATCACCGACAGCGAGCAGGTGGATCAGGCCTACAAGGAGATCGAGGCCGAGCACGGCCCGGTCGAGGTGCTCGTGGCCAACGCCGGCATCACCAAGGACCAGCTGCTGATGCGGATGTCCGAGGACGACTTCACCTCCGTCCTGGACACCAACCTGACGGGCGCCTTCCGGGTCGTGAAGCGCGCCAACCGCGCCATGCTGCGTGCCAGGAAGGGCCGTGTCGTCCTGATCTCGTCGGTCGTCGGGCTGTACGGGGGTCCGGGCCAGGCCAACTACGCCGCCTCCAAGGCCGGCCTCGTCGGCTTCGCGCGCTCGCTCGCCCGTGAGCTGGGCTCGCGCAACATCACCTTCAACGTCGTCGCGCCCGGCTTCGTCGACACCGACATGACCAAGGTGCTCACCGACGAGCAGCGCGAGGGCATCGTGAAGCAGGTGCCGCTCGGCCGGTACGCGAAGCCCGAGGAGATCGCCGCGACGGTGCGGTTCCTCGCCTCGGACGACGCCTCGTACATCACTGGAGCCGTCATCCCCGTAGACGGCGGACTGGGAATGGGTCACTGATCACCATGAGCGGAATTCTCGAGGGCAAGCGCGTCCTGATCACCGGTGTGCTGATGGAGTCCTCCATCGCCTTCCACGCCGCGAAGCTGGCCCAGGAGCAGGGCGCCGAGATCATCCTGACCGCGTTCCCGCGGCCCACGCTGACCGAGCGCATCGCCAGGAAGCTCCCCAAGCCCACCAAGGTCATCGAGCTCGACGTCAGCAACGACGAGCACCTGGCGCGGCTGGCCGACCTGGTCGCCGAGGAACTGGGCGGCCTGGACGGCGTCGTGCACTCCATCGGCTTCGCCCCGCAGGACGCCCTCGGCGGCAACTTCCTCAACACGCCGTTCGAGTCCGTGGCCACCGCCATGCACGTCTCGGCGTTCTCCCTGAAGTCGCTGACCATGGCCTGTCTGCCGCTGATGCAGAACGGCGGCTCGGTCGTCGGCCTCACCTTCGACGCCCAGTACGCCTGGCCGCAGTACGACTGGATGGGCCCGGCCAAGGCCGCCCTGGAGGCCACCAGCCGCTACATGGCGCGTGACCTGGGCAAGCAGAACATCCGCTGCAACCTCATCTCCGCGGGCCCCATCGGCTCCATGGCCGCCAAGTCCATCCCGGGCTTCAGCGACCTGGCCGCCGTGTGGGACAGCCGCTCGCCCCTGGAGTGGGACCTCAAGGACCCCGACCCGGCAGGCCGCGGCATCGTCGCCCTGCTCAGCGACTGGTTCCCGAAGACCACCGGCGAGATCATCCACGTCGACGGCGGTCTGCACGCGATCGGCGCGTAAGCGTTTACGCGAACGTTTGCGCACCTGCCTTCACACGGCCCTCGGTACGGCTTTTCGTGCGGCTTCGACGCCCCGTTTCCCGCAGCGCGCGGGGAGCGGGGCGTCACCCGTTCGGCCCTACCGGCCGGGCGGTGCGGGCCGGTAACAGCGCACTCTGGAGTAGGAGTTCCCCCTCCCGAGATGTCCTCCCGAGCTCTGCCGAGGAGGTCCCCTTGTGCGCCTGTCCCAGCCCCGCTGTAAACACCGGCTCCACTGGAGCGGCTCCGCCGCGCCCTCTGCTGCGCTGCTCGCTGCCTTGACCCTCCTGCTCGCGGTGCCCTGCGGCGCCGCCTCGCACACCACGAGAACAGCGCCCCACGCGCGCGTGCCCGTGGAGGAGAGGCCCTTCGGGGCAGCCTGCCGGACCGCCGTCGAGGGTTCGTATGTGACGGCGTACTGCCACAACCCGTACCCCGAGCCCGATCGCGTCCGTCTGCACATCGAGTGCGACCCGTGGTGGGACATCGACTCCGACGGCGCCTCGGTCGAGGCCGGCCCCGCGCAGACCGTACGGCTGACCGGCCGCTGCTGGAAGGAAGTCCGCTCGGCGTGGGTCAGTCACCAGCGCTGACGACGCGCTTGTTCACGCGGAGGTGACGTCGGCTGATCGGCTCGGGCGGCACAGGAAGGGGTAGCCCGCAGCCTCCGCGGCGGCGGTCTCCGCGTCGCCCGCGCGGATGGCGTCCACCAGACGCGTGTGGTCCATATACGTCTCGGGCGTCAGCTCCTCGCCCACGTCCTCGCGCAGCCAGTCGCGCACGACCTCGCCCAGGTCCGCGTACATCGCCGTCATGACGTCGTTGTGGGACGCGGCGACCACGGCGAGGTGGAAGGTCGTGTCGGCGGTCACGAAGGCCTCGGCGTCGCCCGACTCCCAGGCCTCCTCCCGGCGTACGAGGAGAGCGTCCAGCTGCTTCAGATCGCGCTCCGTGCGGCGCTCGGCGGCCAGTTTCGCCGCGCTCGACTCCAGCGTGGAGCGGAGCTCGGCGATGTGCCGCGGATCGGCGTCCGCGAAGCGGCGGTGCATCACGCCCGCCAGCTCACTGGTCGCCACGACGTAGGTGCCCGAGCCCTGACGGATGTCGAGCAGGCCGTTGTGCGCGAGCGCGCGGACGGCCTCGCGGACCGTGTTCCGGGCGACCCCGAGCTGCTCGACCAGCTCCGGCTCGGTGGGGATGCGGGAGCCCACCGGCCACTCACCCGAGGTGATCTGGTTCCGCAGCTCGGCGATGACCTGCTCGGACAGTGCCGATCGGCGGGGGTGGCTCAGCGGCATGACGGTCCTTCGCGCCAGGGGGTGCACCGGGAGGACGCACCGGAATGCGTGTCAGGGGATTGTGCCCCAGGTGTGCACCAGGAGATTGGACAACCAATCATCCCATGATTCTATGATGGCTGGCATGACTGGCGAGGAAACCCGGACGGCGATGTCCCCACCGATACGCAGCTCCGCGCAGGACGCGGAACTCCAACCGCCCGCCACGCGCGCGTGGATGACGCGTGTGGTGATCATCGGCATCGTCCTCACCGCCCTCAACCTGCGCCCCGCCATCACCAGCCTCGGCGCCCTCCTCGAAGAGGTGCGCGACGGACTCGGCATGAGCGGCAGCTTCGCCGGGCTCCTCACCTCCGTACCGCCGCTGTGCTTCGCCGTCTTCGGCGTCATGGCACCGCGTCTCGCCCGCCGCTTCGGACCCGCCGCCGTGGTCTGCGCCGGCATGGTCGCGATCGCCGCGGGACTGGCGATCCGGCCCTTCGCCGGGAACACGGCCGGCTTCCTGGTCGCCAGCGCCCTCGCCCTGATGGGCATCGCGGTCAGCAACGTCCTGATGCCGGTGATCGTCAAGCGCTGGTTCCCGGACCGGGTCGGCTCCATGACCGGCCTCTACTCCATGGCCCTCGCCCTCGGCACCGCCGCCGCGGCCGCGGTCACCGTGCCCATGACCCGGGCTCTGGGCGGCAGTTGGCATGCGGGACTCGCCGTCTGGGCGGGGCTCGCGGCCGTCGCCGTACTGCCGTGGATTCCACTCGTACGGGCCCGGGGCACGGCCCTGTCCTCGGACGCCGCCTCGGCCTCGACCCCGGCCCCGACTCGTGACGCGTCCTCGGCCTCCGGGGCGGGCCAGGAGCCCTCCCCGCTGCGGATCACCCGGAGCCGTACCGCCTGGGCGCTGGCCGTCTTCTTCGGGCTGCAGGCCACCGCCGCGTACATCACGATGGGCTGGATGGCACAGATCTTCCGGGACGCGGGTGTCCCGGCGGGCACGGCCGGACTGCTGCTCGCCGTCACCATGGTGATGGGCGTGCCGCTGGCCTTCGTCATCCCGCGCCTTGCCACGCGTCTGCCCCACCAGGGGCCGATCGTGGTCGCCCTCGGGGTCTGCGGCCTCGTCGGCTACGCGGGCCTCTACCTCGCCCCCGCGGGCGGTGCCTGGGCGTGGGCGCTGCTGATCGGCATCGCCAACTGCGCGTTCCCGCTGGCCCTCACCATGGTCGGCATGCGGGCCAGGACCGGAGCGGGGGTCGCGCAGCTCTCGGCCTTCGCGCAGAGCACCGGGTACCTCATCTCGATCCCCGGTCCGCTCCTGGTGGGCGTGCTCTACCAGCACAGCGGCGGCTGGGGGCTGCCGATCGCGCTCATGGCGGGCCTGATGATCCCGCAGATCGTGGTGGGCATCCTGGCCGGCCGCGACCGCACGGTGGAGGACGAGGCCGCGCGCCGGCCGTGACCGTCGGGGTCGAGCGATGCGGCGACCCGGAGACCCGGCCTGTGACCTCGCCGCGCCACCACCCGAGTGCGGACCTCACCCGCGTGCGTACGCCCCTGGCCGGACCCTGCCCGCGGGCGGGCGCCCGAGTGGTGGGAGACTGCTCGTATGCCCGTGCTCGACCCGAACCCCCAGAACGGCCAGAAGAAGATGCTGCTCGTCTTCGGCGCGTTCCTCCTCATCTTCGTGATCATCGGCGTCATCGCGTCGATCGCCTCGCCCTGACCCGTCGGAAGCCCGCCCCGGACCCTTCGCCGTGACGCCTCCGCGAGGCGATGGTGGGGGTAGCCCCACCATCCCCTAGGGGGTGAGTGTCAGGGTCAACTGGGTGGATCTCCGGATGGGTTGAGGGATCCGGAGTCCGTAACTTCGAGATGTGACCGCGAGGACGCGAACCACGGACCACTCGAAGCCCCACGGAGGCGGCATGTCGGCCCCAACGCACATCCCGCCCCACCCGGCGACCAGGCGTGGCGTCGAGACCCGGCTCCCCTGGTGGGCCCTGGTCCTCCCGGCGCTCGCCTTCGCCGCACTGCTCCTGGTGATACTGAACCCCGCCGACGCCCACGCGACAGGCGGCGACCCGGCTGTCGGCCGGCTCTTCGAGCAGGTCCAGCAGATCGTGCTGCACGAGGGCTCCTGAGCTCCCGGCACACCACGTCGAGGCCGCGAGTCAACTCCCTGCGCCCCATGGCGTGTTTCGTGCGAAGCTGGGAACCATGAGCGTCGCAGAACCCCGCAGGATTGTCCTTTTCCGGCATGCGAAAGCCGACTGGCCCGAGGTCTCCGATCATGAGCGGCCGCTCGCTGAGCGGGGCCGCAAGGACGCCGCCGTCGCCGGACGCAGGCTGGCCGACACCGGCATCCCCTTCGATCTGGCCCTCTGCTCCACCGCGACCCGGACCCGCGAGACATGGAAACTCGCCGTCCACGAGCTCCCCCATCGGCCGAAAACGGTCTATGAGGAGCGGCTCTACGAGGTCTCTCCCGGCGAGCTGATCGCCGTGCTGAACGAAACCCCCGACGATGTGCAGAACGCACTCCTGATCGGCCACAACCCCGGCGTGCAGGGTCTCGCCGACATCCTGGCCGGCCAGTCCGAGGGCGACGCGCAGGAGCGGATGAGCCGCCTGGGCTTCCCCGCGGCCGCCTTCGCCGTGCTCTCCTTCACCGGTTCCTGGAAGGCCCTGGAGCCGGGCGTGGCCACGCTGCTCGACTACTGGGCGCCGTCCGAGTAGACCCGGTCGTTCCCTTCTCACGAACGTGGACGGGGCCCGGCACCGCGACGGTGCCGGGCCCCGTCCACGTCGTGGACGTGCGAGAGCTCAGTCCACGTGCATGTCCGCCGCCTCGACCTCTTCCCGTGTCACGCCCAGCAGATACAGGACGGTGTCCAGGAAGGGGAAGTTCACCGCGGTGTGCGCGGCCTGGCGCACCACCGGCTTGGCGTTGAAGGCGACCCCGAGACCGGCCGCGTTGAGCATGTCCAGGTCGTTGGCGCCGTCGCCGATCGCCACGGTCTGGCCGAGCGGCACCCCCGCCTCCGCGGCGAACCGGCGCAGCAGCCGCGCCTTGCCCGCCCGGTCCACGATCTCGCCGGTGACCTTGCCCGTCAGCTTCCCGTCGACGATCTCCAGGGTGTTGGCCTGGGCGAAGTCCAGCCCAAGACGCTCCTTGAGGTCGTCCGTGACCTGCGTGAACCCGCCCGAGACGACACCGACTTGGAAGCCGAGCCGCTTCAGCGTGCGGATCAGCGTGCGTGCCCCCGGCGTGAGCCGTACCTCGCTGCGCACCTTGTCCACCACGGAGGCGTCGAGCCCCTTGAGCAGGGCCACGCGCGCGTGCAGCGACTGCTCGAAGTCCAGCTCCCCGCGCATCGCGGACGCCGTCACCTCGGCGACCTCGTCCTCGCAGCCGGCGTGCGCGGCGAAGAGTTCGATGACCTCGTCCTGGATGAGCGTGGAGTCCACGTCCATGACGACCAGGCGCTGGGCCCGCCGGTGCAGCCCCGCCGCGACCACCGCGATGTCGACACCCAGGGCCGCCGCCTCGGTCACCAGAGCGGTCCGCAGCGCCTCCGGCTCCGTACCGGACACGGCGAACTCGACGGCCGTCACGGGGTACTTGGCCAGCCGGAAGATACGGTCGATGTTGCCGCCGGTCCCGGTGATCCGGGCGGCGATCGCGGCCGCGGACTCAGCGGTGAGCGGGTGTCCGAGCACGGTCACCAACGACCTGCCGTGCCCGCGTGGCCGGTTGTCGCCGAGGCCGGAGATGATCTCGGCCTGCAGCCTCATCGAGTCCGCCCAGCTGTGCACCGTGGCGCGCAGGTCGCCCTCCAGGCCGGCCGGCGGATGCGTCACGAGCGCGCACAGCACTATCCGGCCACGGGTGACGACCTGCTCGATGTCGACCACGTCGACCGAGTAGGCGGCGAGGGTGTCGAAGAGCCCGGCCGTGATTCCTGGCCGGTCCTTGCCGAAGATCTTGACGAGGAGAGTGGGGACATCAGACGTTTGTGATGCGCTCATGGTGCTTCCACCGTATCCGGCACCCCGTGCCGCCCGCCGCTGAGGTCCGCCTGACGGACACGGAACAGTGGGTGTCGCCGAGGTGTCCGCGGTCTTCACGAGCCGTGGCGCCCGCACGCCACGGCCTAGGTCAGCGTCGTACGGGCCGCCGGTCAACGCCGTCCGGGCGGCCTCCCGGACGGAGGCGGCGGCTCGTCGGGCGGGGGAGGCGGCGGCC
>NZ_JAPWHT010000421.1:0-9054 GCF_027270795.1 Streptomyces sp. ActVer | reverse complement strand
CGTGCGCAGGATCTGCGGGGTGTAGCGGGGGTCGGGCCCGTCGTCGAAGGTCAGGACCATGGTCTTGCCGCGCCCCGACATACGCAGGAACGGCTGGTGCCGTACGAGGGTCCGCGCGGCCGTGCCGCGGACCGGCCCGTATCCGGCGATGGGCCGAAGACGGTAGGCGGAGGGTCTCAGGGCCGCGCGCTTCGCCTGGGCGCCGGCGGCCGGAGCGGCGGAGGACCGGACCGGGGAGCCCGGGTCGGCGGTGAGCACCTGTACGGTGCCGGCCGCGCCTGCCGCTCCCAGCACGGCGGCACCGGCGAGCAACGCCCGGCGCCGCGAGAGGAACTGATCCTTATTCATGAGTAATCAGTCGCCCGGCCGACGTGCGGCACAGCACATCTCCACCGGTGCGGACGCACGAAAGCACCCGTTGAGAGCAGCTCCCTGGCGTCGGGAACGGCTCAGCGGCGGCGTACGAGCGGGAAGGGCAGTGTCTCGCGGATGGTGAGCCCGGTGAGGAACATGACGAGCCGGTCGACGCCGATGCCGAGCCCTCCGGTGGGCGGCATGGCGTACTCCAGGGCGTCGAGGAAGTCCTCGTCCAGCTCCATCGCCTCCGGGTCTCCCCCGGCGGCGAGCAGCGACTGCGCGGTGAGCCGCCGGCGCTGCTCGACGGGGTCGGTCAGCTCGGAGTAGGCGGTCCCCAGCTCGGTGCCGAAGGCCACGAGGTCCCAGCGCTCGGCGAGCCGCGGGTCCACGCGGTGCTGCCGGGTGAGCGGGGAGACGTCGGTCGGGAAGTCCTTGTAGAAGGTCGGCAGCTTGGTCTTCTCCTCGACCAGCCGCTCGTACATCTCCAGGACGACATCGCCGCGGCCGTGCTCGGCGGTGTACGGGACGCCCGCCCGGTCGCACAGCCGGTGCAGGGACTCCAGGCCCGTGTCGGCGTCGATCTCCTCCCCCAGCGCCTCGGAGATCGCCCCGTAGACCGTCCTGACGGGCCAGGTTCCGGAGATGTCGTACTCGGTTCCGTCCTTGCGGGCGACCGGCGAGCCGAAGGCTGCGGTGGCCGCGCCCTGGATCAGTTCGCGGGTGAGGTCGAGCATCACGTCGTAGTCGGCGAAGGCCTGGTATGCCTCCAGCATCGTGAACTCGGGGTTGTGCTTGTAGGAGACGCCCTCGTTGCGGAAGGTGCGGCCCATCTCGAAGACCTTCTCCATGCCGCCGACGCACAGCCGCTTCAGATAGAGCTCGGGTGCGATCCGCAGATAGAGGTCGAGGTCGTAGGCGTTGATGTGGGTGTGGAAGGGCCGGGCGTTGGCGCCGCCGTGGATCTGCTGGAGCATCGGCGTCTCGACCTCCAGATAGCCGCGCTCCAGAAGGCCCTGGCGCAGGGCCTGGACGGCGGTGGACCTGGCGCGTACGACGTCCCGGGCGTCCGGGCTCGCGACCAGGTCGAGGTAGCGGCGGCGCACCTTGGCCTCGGGGTCGGCGAGGCCGCGCCGCTTGTCCGGCAGGGGGCGCAGACACTTGCCGATGAGCAGCCAGGAGGTGACGAAGACCGTGGGCTGCCCCTTGTCGCTGACACCGGTGAGCCCGGTGACGGTGACGTGGTCGCCGATGTCGACGTCCTTGCGGAACCGGTCGAGCGCCGGGCCGGCGTCCTTCCGGGTGAGGGCGAGCTGGAAGTCGCCGGACCAGTCGCGCAGGACGGCGAAGACGATGCCTCCGAAGTCGCGTACGAGCATGACGCGGCCCGCGACCGTCACGTGCTGCCCCTCGCGGACCTCGGCGAGGGTGTGGGTGCGGGGCGGGATGCCCACCGGGTAGGGGTCGATGCCGTCTTCGCGGAGCCGGTCGAGTTTGCGGTGCCGGATGCGGACCTGTTCGGGCAGTCCCGCGGTCGGATCGGCGGCCTCGGCCTCGTCCCCTCCGTCGAGGCCGAGCGCCGACAGCGACGGCAGGCCCTCGGTGCTCGCCGGTTTCGGCCCGCCCTTCGCGTGCCCCCTGCCCCGGAGCGTGCGCAGCGACGGTACGGAGACGAAGCCCTCCGCGATGCCCGAGGCCAGTCCGATCCGGGCGAGGGCCGCGGTGTCTCCGTAGCAGATGAAGCGCGGATACCACTCGGGGTGGTACTTGGCGTTGGACCGGTAGAGGGCTTCGAGCTGCCACCACTTGGAGAAGAACAGCAGCAGGCGGCGCCAGAGTCTGAGGACCGGTCCGGCGCCGATGCGGGCGCCCTCCTCGAAGACCGAGCGGAACACGGCGAAGTTCAGCGAGATCCTGCGCACCCCGAGCTTTCCGGCCACCGCGCACAGCTCGGCGACCATGAACTCCATGACGCCGTTGGGTGCGCTGCGGTCCCGGCGCATCAGGTCGAGCGAGACGCCGTCGCGGCCCCAGGGCACGAGGGACAGCAGCGCCAGCAGCTTGCCGTCGGAGCCGATCGCCTCGACGAGGAGGCAGTCGCCGTCCTCGGGGTCGCCGAGCCGGTCCAGGGCCATGGAGAAGCCGCGCTCGGTCTCGGTGTCCCGCCAGGCGTCCGCCCTGTCGACGATCTCCTCCATCTCCTCGTCGGTGAGGGTGGAGTGTCTGCGTACGCGGCAGGTGGCGCCGGTGCGGCGGACGCGGCCCACCGCCTGCCGGGCCACCCGCATGTCGCGGCCGTCGAGGTCGAAGCCGGCGACGTGCAGGATCGCCTCGTCGCCGAGCTGCAGGGCGCCGAGCCCTGAGCGTGCGTAGGCTTTCGCGCCCTCCTCGGAGGCGCCCATCACGGCGGGGGCCCAGGCGTAGCGGCGGGCCACGTCGAGCCAGGCGCCGATGGCGTGCTGCCAGGCCTCGCGGTCGCCGACGGGGTCTCCGCTGGCGAGGCACACCCCGGCCTCGACGCGGTAGGTGACGGCGGCCTTGCCGCTGGGCGAGAAGACGACGGCCTTGTCGCGGCGGGTGGCGAAGTAGCCGAGCGAGTCGTCCGCCCCGTAGGCCTTCAGCAGGGCGCGGATGCGGCGCTCCTCGTCGCCGTGCAGGGCCGCCTCCATGCGCTGGGAGCGGAAGAGGGTGGCCGCCGCGTTCAGCAGGGCGAGCGCGCCGAACAGGCCGAGGAGGAAGAACAGCGGGCGGGGTGGCCGCCCGTCGAAGGCGCCGCCCGAGATCAGTCCGCCGCAGACCCGGTCCGCGGCCCACAGCAGGCGCTGGCCGCGCGGCAGTGTGCCGGGGAAGAGTTCGACGAGCCCCCAGCCGACGAGGATCGCCACGGCCAGCCCGGCGAGCAGCACGCCGAGGGCGCGGCGCACCGCGGCTCTGCGCGAGTCCGCGTAGAACTCCCGGCGTGCCACGATCAGCAGGCCCAGGGCCAGGGCGCAGACCACGAGTGAGGGGACGGAGTCGGAGTACTGGCCCATCGCGGTGCCCAGCACGTCGACGAGGACCAGCAGTCCGAGGTAGACGACGACCAGCCACCAGGCGATCTTCTTGCGGGCCGCGACGGCGGCCGCGAGGAGGAACAGGAAGACGGCGTACGCGAGGTTCGCGCTGACCGGGACCACGACCAGGTTCAGCACATGGACGACCGGGCGCAGCAGCCGGCGCAGCGGCGGGATGAAGGCCAGCACCAGACAGAGCAGGCCGAGGGCCGCGAAGAAGACCGCGAATCCCTCGGGCACCTTGCCGAGGAGACCGTCCCGCGACGGGCGTATCGGCCCTGTCGTGTCCTTCGGGTCACTCGGGGCTTCTGCCCGGACGCCGGCACTCATGCTCTCGACTGTAGGAAGAGCGGGGCCCGGCCGCCTGTCGAGCGCGGCCGTGCGCGGTCCCGGGCGGCTGCGGGGGCCACCCGTTCCGATAGCCTCTGCGCCGTGACGGAACAGCACTCCCACCAGTTCGAACGGGGCACCGACGGGCCCAAGGTCATCGTCGTCGGCGTGGACGGCTCCGACTCGTCCCTGCGGGCCGCCGCCTACGCCGCGGGGCTGGCCCGGCGCCAGCGGGCGCTGCTCGCTCTGGTGTATGTCCAGCCGGTGATGGCGGCCGGCGCCGCGCTCGGGGTTCCGGTCGCCCAGACGACCGACCAGATCGCCGAGGAGCTGGTCCGGGAGATCCGGGACGCGACCGAGCAGGTCAAGGGCATATTCGATGTGCGCTGGGAGTTCCACACCTTCCGCGGCGACCCGTACAACGGACTCGTCTCGGCGGCGGACCAGCTGAAGGCGGACGCCGTCGTCGTGGGCGCCTCCGAGCAGGCGGGCCACCGGATCGTCGGTTCCGTCGCGATCCGCCTGGTGAAGGCGGGGCGGTGGCCGGTGACGGTGGTGCCGTAGAGCGCCGAGCGGTGCCGTGGGTGCCGGCGCCGGGGGTACGGAACGCGCTTCCCAGACGTGCACGCCCGCGAGGCGCTTCAACGCGCCCCGCTACTTCACCTACTTCGCCGGCTTCCCCATGACGAGGCCGTCGGCGGCCGCGCCCCGGCTGAGGACGACACGGCGGATCCGGTCGCGTACAGCGGTCACGTCGGCTCCCTGGCCGATCACGCTGTTGAGTTCGACCACTCGGCCCGAGTCCAGGTCGAACCACTGGGGTACGAATTCGGCCTTCTCGACCCGCCAGCGGTCGCCCGTCTTCTCCGGCGGGGCGAAGGTGAAGCGGCCGATCGTGCTCTCGTTGCCGCGGGGGTCGTGGGCGCCGCTGTGGTTGGTCATCCTGCCGGCGATCTGGTCGCCCATCCCGTAGATCACCCAGGTGCCGTTGACCTTCTCGTACGCCTGGGGGACGTGGGCGTGGGTGCCGAGGATCAGGTCGATGTCGGGGCGGCCGTCCGTGCGGGCGCCGGTGAGCCGCTTGCTCAGGTTCAGCTGCTGGTCGTCCGGCTCGTCCTGCCATTCGGTGCCCCAGTGCAGGGACACGACCACGACGTCGGCGCCGGCCTTCCGGGCGGCCCGGGCGTCCGTGACGATCCGGTCGGGGTCGATGAGGTTGACGGCCCAGGGTTCACCGGCCGGGAGCGGGAAGCCGTTCGTGCCATAGGTGTAGGCGAGGTGGGCGACCTTGGCGGTGCCCGTCTGCATGATCGTGGGCGCGCCCGCCTCGGCGGCGCTGCGGGCGGACCCGGCGTGCCGCACCCCGGCCCGGTCGAGCGCGTCGAGGGTGCGGTGGATACCGGCGGCGCCGTCGTCCAGGGTGTGGTTGGAGGCGGTCGAGCAGGCGTCGTAGCCGGTCGCGGCGAGGGCCTCCGCCACCTGCGGCGGGGACTTGAAGGTGGGGTAGCCGGTGTAGTCGCCGTCCGCTCCGTACACCGTCTCCATGTGACAGATCGCCAGGTCGGCGCGGGCCACGACGGGTTTGACCCCCGACAGCATGGGGCGGAAGTCGTAGCCGTACCCGCCTCCGTCGGCCTGCGCCCTGTCGATGATCGAGCTGTGCGGGAGGACGTCACCGGAGGCGACGAGTGTGAAGCCCTGCGCCGACGCTCCGCCCCCGACCGGGCTCCCCCGGCGTTTCGGCCCGTCCTGACCTTGACAGCTCGCGACAACGGCGGCGCAGCACAGGACCGCGAGGACCGTTGTCGCCTGTCGGGTGCGTGGTGTCCTCGCCATTCTCGGCCTCGCTCCAATGCGGCTCAATACCGCTCAATGCGGTCGTATTTAAGTACGAACCGATATGTATCCGGATAAGCGTGCCGACGCGAGTCGAGAAGGCGCCACCGTCACTGCCCCGAACGGGGTTCCAGGACGGGGCCATTGGGGCGAACCGAGATGCGGAGGCGGAGCCTTCCGTCCCGGTTGACCGTTCGTCGTACCGTTCGTCGACGGGTTCGACCGTCTGCCGACGAGCCGTGTCCGTGGCCTGTCCCGGCGGGTCGCCCTGCGCTGGCATACGGCCATGACGGCCGCCACGACCATGACCAGCAGGACGACCGCCGAGCACGAGCTGGCCGAATTGCAGCGGGAGCACGGCGCACCGCTCTTCGCCCTGATGCTGAGGCTCTCCGACGGAGACCGCCAGCGTGCCGAGGATCTGGTGCAGGAGACGTTCGTACGCGCCTGGCAGCATCCCGAGGCGCTGCGCGCCGACGATTTCGAGTCCGTACGGCCCTGGCTGCTGACGGTGGGCCGGCGGCTGGCCATAGACGCGCGACGGGCCCGTCAGGCGCGGCCCGCCGAGGTCGGGGACGCCGTACTGGAGAGCGCGCGGGTCGCAGCCGATCACGCGGAACGCTCGGTGGCGACCCTCGATGTACGAGAGGCTGTGAAGACACTCACTCCGGAGCACCGTGAAGTCCTGGTGCAGGTGTATTTCCGGGGGGCGAGTGTGGCGGAGGCCGCCGAGGCCCTGGGGATTCCGCCCGGTACCGTGAAATCTCGCGCGTACTACGCGCTGCGCGCCCTGCGCCGGGTTCTTCCGGGATACGCGGCCGACCTGCGGTGAAACCGGAGGCTAGGTCAAGCCTCCGTAAAGCGCCTTGCCGAGGACCATGGTTGAGCAATCAGCTGTCTTCATCCGTGTTCCGGACTGGGGCCCGGGGTCGGGCGACGCGCACGCACCGGAGGAAGGCAGGAAGGGATGCTGCACAGAGGTCAAGAGAGCACGGACGGCGCGGGCGGTGGTGAACTCACCGTCCCCATGGCGTGGTTGTACGCCGAGTACATCGCCGACGAACTGCTGCGGACGGGCGACCTGATGCCGCCGACGTCCTTCGAGTTCCGCGCCGGGCGCGACGCCCTGGCGCTCACCATCTTCCTGTCGGACACGAGCGGCGAGCTCTCCGGCATCCGGGTCGTCTCACAGCTGGAGACGTGGCTGTCACTGACGGCGTACGACCAGCCGTGGCAGGACTGGGTGCGCGAGCGCATGGCCGGACTCGCGGCCGAGGCGATCGACGCGGGTGGTCCGGCGCCGGACCTGGACCTGGCGACGGCGGCCTGGCGCTGGCTGGAGGAGACCGAGCTGCTCGCGCCCGACCTGGACGCGGTGCCGGGCGGCGGTCCCGTCATCGGGGAGGACGACGGACCGAAGGTCTGGACACCCGCCTGGCAGCTGGGGCTGCCACTGGGGCACCTGGCGATCCATCTTTTCTGAGCGACTTTCCGACAGACTTCCGCCGCCAACCACCCTGACCAGTTTTTTCTGAACCTCGACCAATCCGCGGGCCCGTCCGCTCCGAATCTCTTGGTTCGTTTCCTACGGGACTTGAGTGATTCGGCGGTCTCCTGCGTACCGGTGGGCAAGCAACTACTCCCCGCACACACACCCCATCGGCACCGAGGATTTGGTATGAGGTCGCTGGAACGCCACCGCGACGTCGGCGCATATGCGCTCGGCGTGCTGGACGAGGCGGATGCCTTCCGCTTCGAGGACCACCTCACGGAGTGTCCCCAGTGTGCGGTTCAGATACATGAACTGGCAGCCACCACACGGTCGTTGCGGGCATACGCCCAGGCGACGCCACGTGCGGTGCATCCCATGACGCAGGCCGGGCCGGCCCTGCTGGACCGGCTCCTGGACGATGTCGCATCGACACGCCGCAGCGGACGCAGGCGCTGGCTGTACGCGGTCGCCGCGGCCGTGGTCTTCGCCGTGGGCGGTCCCGCGGTGGCGGTCTTCACCGGGGACGAGTCCTCCGGCGGCCAGACGGTCGCGGCGACCGACCCGTCGTCGGGCGTATGGGCCGAGGTCACCACCCTGAACCGCGCCTGGGGCAGCGAAGTGGACCTGAAGGTCAAGAACGCGCCGAGTCTCCTGCGCTGCCAGCTCGTCGCCATAGGCCGCGACGACTCGGAGCAGGTCGTACTCAGCTGGACCGTGCCCGAGAAGACCGGCGGGACCGCCGAGAGCAAGCCCTCCGAGCCCATGCAGGGCGCGGCGGCGATGCATCCCGGCGAGGTCGTCCGCTACGAGGTGCGCAACCCGGAGGGGAAGGCCCTGGTGACACTCAAGGCCCCCTGAGCGCAGGCGTCTGACGGGTCCGTATCACCGGGCCCTGAGGGCTCCTGCGCGGGTGCCTGACGGCCGGTCACGGCGCTCCGCCGGCTACTTCAGGAACCTGGACATCCTGCGGTCCGCGAGGGGCTTGCCGCCCGTCTGGCAGGTCGGGCAGTACTGGAGGGACGAGTCGCTGAAGGAGACCTCGCGGATGGTGTCGCCACAGACCGGGCAGGACTCTCCGGTGCGGCCGTGGACCCGCAGTCCGCTCTTCTTCTCGGCCTTCAGCCGGCCCGCGGCCAGTCCGTGGGAGCGCTCGACGGCGTCGGCCAGGGTCGTCCGCAGGGCCTCGTACAGCCGCCCCGTCTCCTCCGGCGTCAGGGCCGAGGCGAGCTTGAAGGGCGACATCTTCGCGGCGTGCAGGATCTCGTCGCTGTAGGCGTTCCCCACCCCCGCGATCAGGCTCTGGTCGCGCAGGGCGCCCTTCAGCTGCCGCCGCTCACCGTGCAGGAGCTTCGCGAAACGGGCCTCGTCGAAGTCGTCGGCCAGCGGGTCCGGGCCGAGCCGGGCGACACCCGGGACCTCACCCGGATCCCGTACGACGTACACCGCCAGCCGCTTCTGGGTGCCCGCCTCGGTGAGGTCGAAGCCCTCGCCGGTCTCCAGGGCGACGCGCATCGCCAGCGGGCCCTTGCCGGGCCGCGGCGGGCCGTCCGGAAGCCGGTCCTTCCAGTGCAGCCACCCCGCCCGCGCCAGATGCGTCACGAAGCGCGGCCCGCCGTCCGTCTCCAGGTCCAGAAACTTCCCGTGCCGGTGCACGGCCACGACCTCACGCCCTTCGAGGGCGCTCAGCGGCGGCTCGTACGTCTTCAGCACACTGATCGCGACGGGCAACACCCTCACGATCTCGTGACCGACGAGGTGATCGACCAAAAAGTCTTTCAACGCTTCGACCTCGGGAAGCTCCGGCATAGAACCCAGGGTGCCACCCCCGCCCCTTCAGGGGCGCGGGGCTGTGACATTGTGCGGCTCCGCCGCGTGGGCGCGACAAGCCCCAACAACCGGCACATCACAACGCACCCGCAAGCCTCCAACCCCGCTCACTTCCGTTCGGGCACCGAGAACTCGCACCACACGCACTTGCCACCGCCCCTA